>NZ_JAKMRK010000003.1:0-145468 GCF_025772045.1 Campylobacter sp. IFREMER_LSEM_CL1890
AATGGTTTTAGTTTGCATTTTTAAACTTTTTAAAAAATTTAGAATCACTAAAAAAATTATTCGGATTATAAAAAAACTTTCGAAGTAAACGATAAAACTTCGTATGAGAAATTTTAGTTTGCACAAGCTTTAAACCTATATATTTATTAAACATTTTTATAAATGAAAATGATGAAATTTCGTATATAAAAGGCTTATAAATCAAAGAATTTAGACTATATTTGCTTTTTTGAATATCTTTAAAAAATATTTTTTTATTTTCTAGATTTATCTTATAAAATTTTATAATTTCTTGTTCTTTTTTACCAAAACAGTATAAATCATTAATTAAAAAATTTACAAAAAAATCTAAATCATTTTTATCTATATTTTTTTCTACCATAAAATTTAAAATTTTATCATTGTCTTCTTTTGATAAACTTTTTAAATACAATCTTGTTTGCGTTATTTCATCTTGATATAAAGTTTTATCAAATTCTAACATTTTATTTTTGTTACTAGTTATCAAATATGACTCGGGTAAAATTCCTTTTTCAAAATAAAAAATCTCTAAATCTAGCTTTTGAAAAAAATCTAATAGATTTTCATTTTTAATGTGTCCATTGAAAAGCAAAACTTTATGAATTTGTTTTTCCGTGATTATACTTTCGAGTTCTTTTTGGCTTTTGTAAATTAAATTATCTTCATTTATATATATAATATTACCTATATAAGGTAGTATTTCTTTTATGGAATATAATGTTTCCTTGGAATGAATAAATAAAACATTATCTCGGTAAACACTTTTATCGCATAAATGCTTTATAGAATGTGATTTAATATTTGATATATGTTTATAAAATCTTTGATGATTTTTATGTTTATTATCCATGTAACCATTTTGATTTGGTTCATCATGATGAAAATGATATAAATACACCCCATGAAAACTTGCTTCATATCCAAGTAAAGCAAACCAAGCTCTAAATCCTTCAAAATTTTTAAAATTCCAATTTCTTGCATCATAGTTTAAATTAGCTGGTATTTGCTCTAAATCAATACAAGAGTATAAAATTCTTGCTAAAAGATCAAAATCCTCATATCCGTGGCCTATAAATTGCTCATCATTTCCACCAAGTGTTAAAAATTTATGCCTATTAATCACTATACTAGAAGTAGAACTTGGAGCAAAAAATTTGATCCACTCTTTTTTTCCGCTAATTAAATCATTTTTTATCAAACCATCCCATAATTTTTTATCTTGAGTATAAATAAACTCGTTACCCTTTTGATTTAAAAATACAACTGGTAAAGACAAAATATGATTTGGTTTTAAGGATATTTCTTTGATATCAATAAGATCTAAAATATACTCTAAAAATTGTTGTGATAAATAATAATCCACATCTAAAAACATCACAACATCTGAATTTGCAAAAGATGCACCAAGGTTGCGGCATTTTCCTTGGGAGAAAAAATCTTTTTGACTTTCATCTTTATGATAAATATGCCCATTTTCTTTGATAATACACTTTAAATCATTTTCTAAAGAAGAATACCCTTCAACAAAAATATATTCAACTCTATCATCACTTTTAAACTCACATGCTTTTTGAATAACACGATCTTTTATATAAATTCTTTCCTTACTTAAACCAAAAGGTATAACAATGGAAAGCTTCACACATTACCTATCGCATAAAGTTGTATAATGCCTACTATTTTTTCATCTTGAGTGACAACTATTTCTTTAATTTTATGTTTTAGCATAAGCTCTTCTGCCTCGCTTGCCATAGCACTTGCTTCTATGGTTTTTGGACTATCGCTCATGATTTCTTTAGCTTTAAAATCAAATCTTGGCTTACCGTTTGCCCTTAAAGCTCTTCTTAAGTCCCCATCTGTGATGATTCCAACTAGTTTTTCATTCTCAAGTACTATACAAAGCCCTAACTTACCACTAGTCATCACATCAACCAACTCATTAAATTCACTCTCAGGGCTTACCATAGGTAGATTATTTGACACCATCAAATCACCCACCCTAGTCAAAAGCTTTCTACCCAAGCTTCCTCCTGGGTGAAATAAAGCAAAATCATCAGGTCTAAAATTCCTTGCTCTCATCAAAGCTACTGCTATAGCATCACCCATAGCTAAAGTGGCCGTAGTAGAAGAAGTTGGAGCAAGCTGAAGTGGGCAAGCTTCTTTTTTTACTGCTATGTTTATAAAAATATCTGCTTGTTTAGCTAAAGTAGAATTTTGATTTCCTGCCATGACGATCAAAGGAATTTTTCTTTTTTTAATCACAGGTATAAGTTTTAAAACCTCTTCAGTTTCTCCTGAATTTGAAATAGCCAAAAGCACATCCTCGCTTGTAAGCATACCAAGATCTCCATGCAATGCTTCGCCCGGATGCATAAAAAAGCTCGGGGTACCTGTACTAGCTAAGGTTGCAGCTATCTTAGCCCCTATATGACCTGATTTACCCATACCGCTTACTACACATCTACCTTTGATAGATAAAATCAACTCAATGGCTTTATTAAAACCTTCATCTAAATTATCACATAAATCTAAAATCGTTTTTGACTCTATCTCAAAAACTTCTTTGGCTATTTTAATCGCATCTATTTGGCTCATCTAAATTCCTATATATTTAACACTACATTAGTTGCAATAGCTATTTGATATAAAATTTGTGTTAGCATGCTAAAAATTTGGAGATTTTGACTATCTACTTTTGGTAAAACTAAAATAGAATCTCCCGCTTTTATATCTGCTGAACTTCTACCGCTGTATTTAGTTGCTTTACCATTAGCATTAATTACTAAAACTCTTGATATATCAGCCCTATCGCTAAAACCACCCGCTAGGTTAATATAATATCTTAATTTTTCTTTATCCATATATACAAATGCACCTGGTATAGAAACTTCACCTTGAACCAAAACAAGATTATTTTTACTAGGTACATTTACCACATCACCTTCTTCTAATACTATAGAATTATACGCTTTGACATTGTCTATAACGATTTGTCCTTTTGGTTGAGCTTGTTTTGCACGCGCAATAAATTCTAAAATCGTTTTAGCTTGAGTAGCTCTAATGCTAGCTTGCTCAGCATTAACTGAAGAACTTGTTAGAGCTAGTGTTTCAAGCTCTTTAAGTTGGGCTTCAATAAGTTGTTTTTGGGTAGCTGCTACACTTTTTCTAAAAACTTGTAAAGCATTAATGTTTGATTGATCATTAACTGTAATCATTTTAGCAAGTTCAGCCAAGGTTGTACCCTTTTTTATCACTACTGAGTGCAAACCACTATGCTCACCTTCTATACTAATACTAATATTTTGCGCAGTATAATCAGGTCTAAATTCTATCTCATCGCCATTGTATAACTTCACACCTAAAAACTGCTTTTTGCTGTAAGCATCCACATGTAATTTATGATCATCTCTATAGCTTTTTACCACAGCATTAGTTACTATAGGTTTAGCTCCTGCAACTTTGGCTATATCTTCTAAATTTAAAATATCATTACTTAACTCAAATCTAAAAGGCTTTTGCACATCTCCTTCAACAAAAACATACTTTTGCACACTACCCACTAAGATCACATCACCCATTCTAAAAGGAAAAAGATCAAGCTGACCCTTAAGTAAAAAATCATACAAGTCTACTTTTTTAATGACTTTATTATCTCTTAAAATTTGAATATCTCTAAAACTACCATATTCTAGATTAATACCGCTTGCTTTATCTAAATACTGTATAATAGAATCTGAACTTAATCCTTGATAAAGGCCTGGTTGATTTACATTTCCTGTAACAAATACCGATACATTTTGATAAATATCCATATCCGCATATACATAGACATTGCTTTTATAAATTTTATTAATAGCTTTTGTAATAACTTGTACCAAAGCACTATTTTTCACACCCAAAAGATTAATCGCACCTACTTTTGGTATAAAAATATTTCCTTGAGAGTCTACTGTTAAGGTTTGTATAAACTCTACCGCACCCCAAATTTTTACATTAATCCTATCGCCTACTGCTAGTTTATAATCAGGATTATAAACATGTTGAGTAAATTTAGTAAAGTTTCCATTAAACAAATGCGCACCAAAAACTTTAGTATTTATAATTACTGTTTTATTTAAATCACTTTGTAAAAATTTTTTATCTTGAATTTGCTTTATACTATCTGCTTGTGTTTTTGCAATTTGAGAAACATCTACTGCTGAAAATAAAAACAAAGGTAAAAGTAAAAGTAAAAATATCTTTCTCATTAGTATCTATGCTCCTCTATAATCATTTTAATAAATTTAACAATTCCATAAATCAAAGATAAAACCATAAAAGCTGTGAGTATATTATACAAAGCTTCTGGATATTTAGCACTTTGAGGTAAGCTTGGACTTTGAACTATAACCACCTGCTTTATCTTTCTTAAGGCCTCTATCCTAGCACTCTCATAAGCTTTTAATGCAGCTGTGTAAGCACTTTCTGCAAAACCTGCCTCTATGGTTAGATCTTGGAATTTAGCTGCAAGATCGTTAAGTTTTTGAGAGGATTTTGGGGATGAAACTTTGGATTTTTCTTTTTGAAGTTGTTTTTTTAAGGCTGTGATTTCACTTTTTATAGTAACAATTTGTGGTGCATTATCATTTATATAACTTTGCATCATTAAAAGCTCAGCTTCTTTGGCTGCTATTTTTGATTCAAGTTCAGCTATGAGTTTTAGAGTGCCCTCTGCTTGTTTGAGTGGATCAAATACCCCATATTTATTTTGAAAAGCTAAAAGCTCATCTTTAGCCTTTTGATATCTTTTTTTAAACTGCAAAAGTTCTTCTTCAGCAAATTGCATTTGATCTCTTGCGGCTTTGTGTGAAATTTCATTGATAAATTTTTCACTTTCTTTAACTATAGTTGAAGCTATCAAATGTGCACTTTGTGGATCAAAACCTTCAACTTCTACACGCAAAAGCCCATTAGCTGAGTTTTCTTGAGTAATTTTAACACGGTTTTGATAATACTTTAAAAACTCTTCCTGATTGGCTGATGAGGAAATACTATAAAAAAAATCAAGTTTTTGTTTTTGATATAACTCACGAATTTGAACTTTTTCTTCTAAGATATTTAACATATCTAAAGAATGAATATAAGATTTTAAATAATTAATATCCTCGCTTGAAAAAGAATTATTAGTCAAAAATGCAGCAATTCCAGTAATAGCTCCGCTATCTCCTGTCGTTGATTTCACACTTAAAACACTTTCACTCACATAGCGATTTGCTGCTATAAAAACATAATAAAATACAACAAATGCTGTCAAAATCAACACTATTTTAAAAGAATTAAGTATCTTTAAATTTTTAAGTTTTTTTAATAAGTCATTTTGCATTTACTTTTCCTTGATATACCGCTATACCCTCATCTACATCATCATATATAGTAGCTTGTCCATCTTGCATGAATATAATTTTATCACACCATTGTTTAATTTCAGCTACATTATGCGAAACCATAATAACTTTTGACCTACTTAATTTTTCTTTATAGATTTTAGAGCTTTTTTCTCTAAATTTAGGATCTCCCACAGCACCTGCTTCGTCAATTAAATAATAATCAAAATCAAAAGCCATACTTAAGCCAAAAGATATTCTAGCGCTCATACCAGCTGAGTAAGTATTCATAGGCTCATCGAAAAATTTTCCAAGCTCGGCAAAATCTTCAACAAATTTAATCTTTTCCTCTAAAGCCTTTCCTTTATAACCATATACTCTAGCTACAAAGCGTGCATTATCTCTTGCTGAAAGTCTGTGTTGAAATGCGCCTGCCAAACCTAATGGCCAAGATAGTTTTTTATTAGTTATAATCTTACCTCTATCAGGAAGCAAGGAGCCGCTTAAAAGTTTCATTAAGGTTGATTTTCCAGCACCATTGCGTCCCATTAAACCTATACTGCAATTTTCAGGAAATTCAAAACTTAAGTTTTTAAAAACATAATGCCTTTCACCATTACGTAAAGGAAAAGATTTTGTTAAATTAACTAATTTTATCATCGCACCGCTATCAACTTTTCTCTAGTAAAATAATAAAAAAACAATCCCAAAAACAAAATCACACTCAAACATGCAATAGGATAATAGTAATTATAATCATCAAGTAATGGATAATTTTGAAAAAAATTATATTTTAAAAGTTCCATAATATGTAAAAGTGGATTGTAATATAAAATGTCTAAAATAGGTTTTGGAACTATCCATATAGGAAATACCACCAAAGCTGTCCAGTATAAAACTATATTTAAATAATTTAAAGCCATTTTTAAAGGCTCTGCAAAATGTCCTGCTATAGCAAAACACATCCCCATAGCAAAGCCAAATACCACAAGCAAAAAAAACGAAAACATCACTTCTAGAAAATGCTTAGGTATAACTTGCATATGCAAAAACCAACCTGCTAAAAACATTACACAAATAAAAATAGTAAAATAAATACAAAATTCAAGCATAGCCCTAGCAATAAATACATGTATAGGGCGAATAGGTTTATAAGCAAATAAAGTTAGATTAGAACTAATACCATTTAAAAGCTGATTAATAATGCTTCTAAACATAAAAAAAGGTATAATCCCTACTGCTAAAAATAAAAAGATAGAAACACCTTCAGGCATGATTTGATGATGAAATTCTCTAATAGCTGTTATAATAGAAGTGATTACCAAAACTACCATCATAGGCTCTCCGATTACCCAAAAATAGCCCAAATATTTATTAATACCAAATCTTGTCTTTAACTCTCTAAAAAAAAGAGCATGTATGACATTAAACATATTTTTAGCAAACCTTTTTAAATTTTCAAAATTTTTATATTATACTTTTTTATCTTATATAATATTTAACAAGGTTTAAAAATGAAAAGAAATTTTTTTGAAGAATTAGAAAAAATTTTATATCACAAAGATATTTTTAAAAAGATTGAATTATTTAATGAATTTTATGAAAATTTTAAAACTAATTTATATGATTTTAATCATTCACATGAAGCGATCATTTATGAAAACTCACAAGTTAAAATCCTTCATCCTATGAAAATAAGGCGTCCAAAAGAGGCAAATAGTACTTCATCTTTAGCTAAAATATTACATTCAGTTGCACATATAGAATATAGTGCTATAAATTTGGCCTTAGATGCTAGTTATAGATTTAAAAATTTGCCATTGAAATTTTATCAAGATTGGCTTGAGGTAGCTGATGAGGAAATTAAGCATTTTTTGCTTTTAGAAAAAACTTTAAATGAACTTGGTTTTAAATATGGAGATTTCTATGCCCATGATAATCTTGAAAAAGCCTTATTTTTAACCAAAGATAATCTTGCTCACAGAATGGGCATAGTGCATAGAGGACTTGAAGCAAAAGGACTTGATGCCAATCCTTTTGTCTTAGAAAAATTAAACACAACTAATCATCCTATAAAAAGTTTATTCAATGAAATTTTTACCATTATATTAAATGATGAGATTAAACATGTAAATAAAGGAGATTTTTGGTGGAATTATGCAAAAAATGAAAATGATGATTACCTTGATCTTTGTGCCAAATATAAAGAATTTAATCTTTTAGGAAAAGTATATAATAAAACAGCTAGAATACAAGCAGGATTTAGTGAAAATGAACTTCAAAAATTAGATGATTTTTATAATAGAAAATGAAGATGGTGGTTAGAGGCAGAATCGAACTGCCGACACGCAGATTTTCAGTCTGCTGCTCTACCGACTGAGCTATCCAACCACTGAATTGAAGTTGTAATTATACAATAGTTTTTTTAAAAAAAGTTGAAATTTGCATAAAAATGCAAATCATTCAGCAAAAGCACCAAATTTAAAGATTTTTTGCATTCTTAATGCGGCTAATTCGCGTTTATCGTATTGTTCTAACTCTTCTATAGCTTTTAAGATATAATCACTTAAATTTTTAATCGCATTTTCTTTATCTCTATGAGCTCCACTCATTGGCTCTTCGATAACATCATCTATTAAACCTTGAGTTTTTAAATCATCAGCAGTTACTTTCATCGCCTTAGTAGCAGCTTCACTTTTTGATGGATCATTCCATAAAATAGCAGCACAACCCTCAGGTGAAATCACAGAAAAAACTGAATTTTTCATCATAGCAAGTTTATCAGCTACTCCTATAGCCAAAGCACCACCACTTCCACCTTCACCTATAACTACTGCTATAGTGATTGTTTTAAGGGCGCTTAACTCGTATAAATTTCTAGCTATAGCCTCACTTTGACCACGCTCTTCAGCACCCACTCCTGGGTAAGCACCTGGAGTATCCACTAAAAATAACACCGGTATGTCAAATTTTTCAGCCATTTTTGCTACTCTTAGAGCTTTTCTATAACCTTCAGGATGAGGCATACCAAAATTTCTATGAAGTTTATCTTTAGTACCTCTACCTTTTTGCTCACCTATAACAATAATTTTTTTCCCACCTATATAACCTGCATAACACACAATAGCAGGATCATCTCTAAAAGCACGATCACCATGAATTTCATAAGCATCACTTAGTATAGCTTGAATATAATCAAGCGCATAAGGACGATCAGGATGTCTTGCAAGCTGTAAGCGTTGGTAATCGCTTAAATTTTTATAAACTTTTTGAGTTTCTTTTTCAAGGTTTTTTTCTAAAATTTTTACTGCTTCATCATCACCTTTGATTTTAGCATTTGCTAAATCTTCATCAATTTGCTGAATATTTTTTTCAAAATCTAAATAAGAAGCCATATTAATCTACTTTTTTGAAAATCACACAACCATTTGTTCCACCAAAACCAAAAGAATTGCTCATTACAACATTAACTTCGCTTTTTCTTGCAGTATTTGGTATATAGTCAAGATCGCAATTTTCATCTGCTACGATTTGATTGATAGTTGGCGGTAATACACCTTGATCAAGTGCCATTAAAGAAATAACAGCTTCAATAGCACCAGCAGCACCTAAACAATGTCCTGTTTGACCTTTTGTAGAACTAACTAAAGGAATTTGATCTTTGAAAAGTTCTTTAATAGCTGCTGTTTCATTTTTATCATTTACTGGAGTAGAAGTTCCGTGTGCATTAATATAATCTACTTTTGGATTTCCTGCCATTTTTAAGGCTTTTTTCATAGCACGCAATGGCCCTTCTAAAGTAGGTGAAGTGATATGATGTGCATCTGCACTTTCGCCAAAACCTACCAACTCAGCATAAATTTTAGCTCCACGCTTTTTAGCAGCCTCATACTCTTCAAAAACCAAAGCACCAGCACCTTCACCCATCACAAAACCATCTCTTTCTTTATCAAATGGCCTTGAAGCTTTAGCTGGATCATCATTTCTAGTAGAAAGAGCTTTCATAGCAGCAAAGCCACCTATACCTACAGCACAAATAGCTGCTTCAGCTCCCACTACAAGCATTTTATCTGCATTGCCTAAAGCTATGCTTTTATATGCTTCGCCTATAGCATGAGTTCCTGCTGCACAAGCAGTCACGCATGAGATATTTGGTCCTTGTAATCCATGCTCGATTGATATAATTCCACCAAGCATATTAACCAAAGCTGATGGTATGAAAAAAGGAGTTATTTTGCGTGGTCCACGCTGTGCGCAAGTAACGGAATTTTTTTCTATATTTGGTAAACCACCTATACCAGCTGCTGAAACTACACCAAATTCTTCTTTGTTTAAAGTTTCATCAAATTTAGCATCTTCCATAGCTTCTCTTGCTGCTTTAATACCAAGTTGTATAAAACGATCTATTTTTTTAACCTCTTTAGCATCGCAGACACTTAAAGGATCAAAATTTTTTACTTCAGCAGCAATTTGCACTGGAAAATCAGTGGTATCAAAAAGGGTGATTTTATCAACGCCACTTTTGCCATCACAAATTGCTTTAAATGAGCTATCTTTGTCTAAGCCAAGAGCATTGATCATTCCTATACCTGTTACTACAACGCGTTTCAAACCGCACTCCTTATTAAAAATTAAAATTATTTTTGAAGATTTTCTATATAATTAACAACATCTTCAATTTTTACTAGTTTTTCAGCATCACTGTCTGGAATTTCTACATCAAATTTTTCTTCTAAAGCCATAACTAATTCAACAACATCCAAAGAGTCAGCACCCAAATCTTCAATGATTTTAGATTCCATTTTAACTGCATCTTCATCAACACTAAGTTGCTCAACAACTACTTTTTTTACATCATCAAAAATTGCCATTTTTATCTCCTAGTTTAAAAAATTAAAACGCATTTTACAATAAAAAAATAAATTTCTTGTTTAAAAAGTTAAAAATTAAAGATTATTACGAAAAATTTAATTATCTGTGTTTAAATAAAAGCTTAAATTTTAGCAAAGGAAATTTATGCTTTTGGATAAACTTGCAAAAGAAAATAAAAAAACTTGGGAACAATACATCCATCATGAATTTGTAAAAAAACTTCAAAATGGTACTTTAGAAAAAGATACATTTTTGTTTTATCTTAAACAAGATTATATCTTTTTAAATAATTATGCAAAATGCTATGCCCTGCTTGCTTTAAATGCAAATAACGCTAAAGAAATTCAATTTGCTATTAAAAATCAAAACTACACTTTAGAAGGAGAATTGGAACTTCACAGAAGTATTTTAAAACTAGGCATTGATGTAGAAAAACTTGACTATAAAGATGAAAGTTTAACTAATATTGCTTATACAAGATACTTACTAAGTGTGGGACAAAATGGAGATTATTTGGATATGCTGTGTGCTTTGAGTGCTTGCGCTATAGGTTATGCATATATAGGGGAAGAAATTTATAAAGGACTTAGTGAAAAAAGCTTAGAAAATCATCCTTACAAAGAGTGGATTTTAACCTATGCAGGTAAAGAATTTCAAGATGAAATTAAAGAATTTAAAGACTTTTTTAATTCTTATGCAAATAGCATTAGTGAAGAAAAATTTAAAAAATTAAACGAAATTTTTTATACTACTATAAGACTTGAAACGGCCTTTTGGCAACACTCTTTAGAGCAAAAAATGGAAATTTAATCATCATAAAGATGATTAAATTATCAATTTAGCAATATTAATCCCAAAAAAAGCGATCAAATACGCACATAAAGATGTAAATATAAAAAGATACCATGCATATTTTTTATTTCCTGCTTCTTTAGCAAAAACTATAGTTGCTGCAAAGCAAGGATTATAAATCATAACAAAAAGTATAAAAGCTACTGCTGTGCTAAAAGGGATGTTTTCTTTTATAGCCTCTTGTAAATTTAAACTTGTCTCATCAACTTCATCACCTAAAGAATAAAGCACACCCATAGTAGAAATCATCACTTCTTTAGCCGCCAAACCACTTACCAAAGATACACTAAGTTTCCAATCAAAGCCAAGTGGTGCAAAAATGGGCTCTATTGCTTTGCCAAATTGTCCAAGATAACTATTTTCTATCTGAAGTTCTT
Organism: Campylobacter sp. IFREMER_LSEM_CL1890; assembly: GCF_025772045.1. Classification (NCBI taxonomy): domain Bacteria; kingdom Pseudomonadati; phylum Campylobacterota; class Epsilonproteobacteria; order Campylobacterales; family Campylobacteraceae; genus Campylobacter; species Campylobacter sp. IFREMER_LSEM_CL1890. The sequence continues at coordinate 11,486 of NZ_JAKMRK010000003.1, forward strand.
GAGTTAAAGCATCTTGAGTATTATTTTTTTGTGCAGGAAAATTACTCGCAAACCAAATAAGCAAAGAAGCTATCAAAATAAATGTTCCTGCTTTTTTTAAATACATTTTGGCTTTATTAAACACCATAAACCATACCAAATTCCAATTTGGCATTCTATATTTTGGCATTTCCATTACAAAAGGTTCATCTTGCCCTCTAAAAGCGCTCATTCTTAAAATCTTAGCTGCAATCAAACCCAAAAACGCACCCAAAAGATAAATCCCAAAAAGATAATTTCCCGCCACATCAGTAGAAAAAAACACTCCAACAAAAAGCACATATACAGGAAGTCTTGCGCCACAACTCATAAAATTAATAATAAAAAGAGTTAATAATCTATCTTTTTTATTTTTTAAAGTTCTTGTAGCCATAAATGCAGGTACTGAACAGCCAAAACCCGTGATTAAAGGGATAAAACTTTTACCATGTAAGCCAAATTTGTATAAAATTCCATCTAATAAAAATGCAACCCTAGCCATATATCCAGTTGTTTCAAGCAAGGCTATACCAAAAAATAAAATCATAATATTTGGTAAAAAAGTTATAACCGCACCAACCCCACCTAAAACACCATCAGCTAAGGCTGAAGCGATAAATTCATTGCTAATATTATTTTTTACCATATCACCTAAATTAGCAAAAAACATTTCTATATAATCCATAGGGATTTGACCTAAAGTAAAGGTTAGTTGAAATAAAGCCCACATAAAAAACAAAAATATAGGAATTCCTAAAAATTTATTAATTAAAATAGAATCTATTTCTTTAGTATGATTTTTATACTTAACACTCTTGCTTAAAACCTTAACACATATACCATTTGCAAAAGCAATCAGCTCTTCTTTAAAAATACTTTCCATATCTTTGCTATGATATGCCATATAAATTTTTTCTAAAGCTTCATCAAGTATTTTCCTCAAAGCGTGCGAAATGACTATATTAACTTCATTTTTAAGCAAAGCTATCGCTAAATCTTTTGTAGAAAAATCTAAATAAGTAATTTCATTTTGATTTAAAAATTCACTTATTTTTGCAAGTTCTTCTTCTATAATATCACTATAAACACGCTCTTTGGCTTCAAATTTAGCTTCATAGGTTGAAATGATTAAATCCAAAAGTGCATTTAGATTTTCTTTAGTTTTAGCGCACACGCCAAGACAAGGTGTATTTAGAAGTTGGGATAAAATTTTAAAATCTATACTAAAACCTTCATTTTTAGCTTCATCTTGCATATTTAAAGCCATAATCATTTTGATTTTAGCTTCTATTAAAGATGCACTCAAAATCAAATTACGCTCTAAATTTGTAGAATCAAGCACATTTACTACAAGATCAAATTTACCCTTTTTTAAAAAATCTTTTGTAATTTTTTCTTCTTCGCTATAACCATCTAATGCATAAGTTCCTGGTAAATCTATAAATTTAAACTCATAATTTTTATAAACTAATCTAGCCTCAGCCTTTTCAACCGTAACACCGCTAAAATTTCCAACTTTCATATTAGCTTTGCATAGTGCGTTAATTAATAAACTTTTACCAACATTTGGCTGACCTACTAAAGCAACGATGATTTCTTTCATTAAAACTCTTTTGAAATTTGTATTATTTTTGCTTCACTTGAGCGTAAAATCACGCAAGTTGTATCAAGTTCTACCATAATAGTAGAATTTGCTATAGAAGAGCGAATTTTTTTAACTTTTTTGTTTTTTGCAAAACCAAAACTAAAAAGTCTTGCTTGGAGTTGTTTATCTGCTTCAAAGCCTACTATAAAGGCTTCTTCATTGTCTTTTAATGTATCTAAAGTCATGTTTTTCCTTACAAAAACTAAGATAAGACATTATATAAAAAATTCAATTATTTATTTTTTAAAATAATAAGCAATCTCAAAAAATGAGATTGCTAGAAATCAAAATCATTTAGATTTTCTAAATTTTGAAGCTTTTTGACTAATTCCTCAGCCTTTTCTAAAGAAAGTGCTATGCTAGCATTAGAAAGAAATTTATCTTTTAATTCATCAAAACTTAAAGGATTATCAAAATTTCCTTTATTTATAAACACATCTTTTTTAATTACTCTTCCATCATTTAAAACAGCTTCTAAATGTCCTGGAAAGTATTTAGGGAAACAGCTAGATTTTTTCTTCTCATAGCTAATTTTTTTAGCAAATTCTATTAGTTCAGCTCTATTTAAATTTTCATAAGATTTTAAAGTAATTTTGCCATCAAAAAACGCTAAAGCCATTAAAAAAGGCATGGAAAATTTGGCCGCATAAGCACTTTGTGGAGTGTATTTTGCTTCTATTGGATCACAGATAAATGAAATTGGCACTTCATCTACAAAGCAATGCAAACTTTTGATATCTTGCGCTTTTAAGCCATCGTTCCTTAAACTCATAGCACAATCAATAAGCCCATGTGCAAAATGACAACTTGGATAAGGTTTTAACGAAACTTGCATTACTTGCCAAATTTCATTTAAACCCTTACAAAGTTCATTTTTATCACATTCATCTTCTAAGCCAAAAGTTCTAAAGACATTATCCCTTCCTTCAAATATACTCAAAGGACCGCTCATATTAGCTTTTGCGAAATTTGCTACTAAAATTCCATTTTTCAAAGCATTAGCTATGTGTAAAACTTTAGAATTAGACCCATTAGATAAAAATTCATTTACCCCGCTTGCAAAACTTCCTGCTAAACCTAGCGCATTGATGATTTGTTCTTTGTTTAAATCAAGCAAAACACAACTTGCAGCCACACTACCAAAAATTCCTGCTATAGCTGTAGTATGAAAGCCGCATTTGTGGAAACTTCCTTTGCTTGCTATACCCACTCTAGCAGCAATTTCCCAACCAATAATAAAGGCTTTTAAAACTTTCTTTCCATCTTTACTTACACTAAATCCATAAGTTAAACAAAGTGGAGTTAAAATAGCACTAGCGTGCAGAATAGCTTCAGTATGAGTATCATCAAAATCAAGGGCATGCGCTGCAATAGCATTTACCATCGCAGTATAAATTACATCAAGCTTTTTATCCCCACTCCAAATTTTTTCACTAGGATTTACACTTAAAGTTTCAAAAGTCTTAGTTGCATTTAAAACACAAGCTTCATTTTTAGCAGCTAGGGCTGTTCCTAGTGCATCAAGCATAAGCTCTTTTGCTCTTTGCTTTACTTCACTAGGAATAGCTTCATAGTCTAAATTTACGATAAATTCGGCTAGTTTTTCACTTAAATACATTTTTTCCTACTTTAGAATTGGTGCATTAGCGATTTTTTCTAAGAACTCATCAACTAATTTTGGTGCATAACCTACATAAGTTGTAGCATCCATTAAAACATCAATGTCTTTTTCACTTAAAACCTTACTTACACGCTCATCTTCAAGCAAAACAACTTTAAAAGTTTTATGATTTTCTATACCTCTCATAGCATTTTCATAAACAATTTCATGTGCATGTTGCTTACCATAATGATCACTCAAAGCAAACATCACGCGTTCTGCCAATACAAAGCCATTAAGCGTATCAAGATTTTTTAACATTTTGTCTTTTTTAACTTCTAAATCATCAAAGACAAATTTCATATTTGCTAATACCACTGAAAGCATTAAAAATGCTTCTGGTAAAAGCTTCCATTCCATTTTCCAAACTTGACCATCTCTTTCATGCTCATGTCTTTCTATATCACTTAAAATTGCAATATTAGCTCTTAGGGCATTACTTACAGTCACTGCGTTTTCACTTACTGCGGGATTTCTTTTATGAGGCATAGTAGAACTTCCTACTTGACCTTTTCCAAAAGGCTCAGCAATTTCATCGATTTCATTATGAGCTAAAATTAAAAGTTGATGTGCTATTTTGTTAAAGGTTGCGTTGATATTACCTAAAACATAACCAAGTTCAATAAAACGATCTCTTGCTGGTTGCCATGAGATGTCAGGAACTTCTAAACCTAAACTTTCTAAAGTAAGTTTTTCTACTTCATCAGCCTTGTCACTTAAGCTTGCTTTAGTTCCCACTGCACCTACGATTAATCCTACATATAATCTTTTTTCAAGTTCGATAATTCTTTCATAGTGGCGATTAAGCTCACTTAGCCAAATTGCAACTTTGTGTCCAAAAGTTATAGGTAAAGCTTGTAAAGCTAAGGTTCTTCCCATCATTGCAGTGTTCTTATGCTCTTTTGCGATTTTTGCTAAATTTTTAGCTATATCTTTTAAATCTTGCTTGATTAAAGTCATAGCTTCTTTAAATTGTAAAACTATGCCTGTGTCAATGATATCTTGCGTTGTTACACCAAAATGTACATATTCACCAAGACCATTTTCACAAGCTTTTTCCAAGCCACGCACAGTAGGCACTAAAGGGTGTTTAGTCTTTTTAAACTCAGCAAAAATAAAATCCATATCCATAAATTTATAATGAGCCTTTTTAGCTATTTCTATAGCTGCTTCATTAGGGATAATACCAAGTTTTGCTTGAGCTTTTGCCAGGGCAGCTTCTACATCAAGCCATTTTTGAATTCTATTTTCTTCACTAAAAATAGCTCTCATTGCAGGAGTGCTCCAAGAATCTTGAAGCAACCTCATATCAAATACACTCACACCCATGTTTTATCCTTTAAAATTTATTTTTTCAAATGCTTGTTTTAAATCAGCAATCAAATCCTTACTATCTTCAAGACCTATATGAAATCTCACAAAAGGCCCTCTAGCGCTCCAATCTGTTGCCGTTCTTGGTGGAGTAGTAACAGTAGCTAAACTCTCATATCCACCCCAGCTTGCACCGATTGAAAAATACTCTAAATTATCTACAAACTTAATAGCTTGTTCTTTTGAAATACCATCTGCAAATTCAATCGTTACCATACCATTAGCGCCTTTATGATCACGCATAAAAACTTCATGGTTTGGGTGAGTTTTTAATTTTGGATAAAAAATTGTTTTAACTTCTTTTCTACTTTGTAAAAACTCTACCACCTCATCTGCACTTTTTTCATGTGCTTTCATTCTTACATCTAAAGTTCTCATACCACGAAGCACTAAATAAGCATCATCAGGACTTGTAGTAAATCCTAAAGCTTCTGGTAATTTATCAAAATTTTTCCATTCTTTTTCATTAATCACTACTATACCCATAGTAACATCTGAATGCCCGCTTAAGTACTTAGTCGCTGCAATTACTGAAATATCTGCTCCAAGCTCAAGCGGATTTAAAAAATACCCGCTTGAATAAGTATTATCAATCGCTACTGGTATGTTATGTTTGTGCGCAATTTCGCAAAGTTTTGGTAAGTCTATGATTTCATAAAGTATAGAACCTGGGCTTTCACAAAGGATTAATTTTGTGTTTGGTTTGATTTTTTCCTCTACATCAGAAGCATCAGCTTTTAAAAAGTCAATTTCTACACCCATTTTAGTTAAAAATAAATCACAAATTGTTCTAACAGGTCCATAAATAGCATCAGTGATTAAAAAATGAGCATCTTTACTAGCATAATTTAAAAGCACCATAGCTAATGCTGCAAGCCCTGTTGGGAAAAGTTGTGCTCTATAACCACCCTCAAGCTCACAAATAAGTTTTTCAAGTTCAAAATTTGTAGCTGTTCCTCTAGCACCATAACTCAAAACACGCTCATTTTTTCTTAGCTCGCGGTATTTTTGCCAAGTAGCATGATCTTTAAAAAGTATGGTTGATGCACGCATTAAGGTTGGATTAACTGATCTTGCTTCAGCGCTTTGATCGCCTCTTCCTAGGTGGATTAATTTAGTTTTATTATTCATTTTAAGTCCTTTTTTACAAATAAACATAAGTCATAATCACATTAACAATAGCAGCTACAAGCATAGGAATAGCTGTTCTTTTTACAACTTGCAATGGATTTACTTTAGCCATAGCTGAAATTGCCAAAATAGCTGGTGCAATAGGTGAAACACATCTACCAAAACCTGTCATGATTTGGATAGGTGCTATCATAGTTATAGTTTCAACTCCAAAAGATTTTGCTATATTTGGAATGAGTGGTGCAAAAGAAAAAAATGCTGCATTTCCTGAACCCATTAAAAATGCGCACACAGCAAGTAAAATAGAAACTGCTATGATGATAGCAAGTACTCCAAAACCTGCATCTTTTGCAAAGTCTATTAAAGTATCTACAAAACCAACCGATAAAAGGCCACTTGCAAAAACTTGGCCACAAACGATCAAAGAAACTGTGATTACAAACAAATGTCCCATACCTTTGAAAAATACCATGATAGAATTTAAAGTATCAATTAAACTTTTATAACGAATGATTTCAAAAATAATTGCTATAAAAGTTGAAATCATCATAGCAACTGGCACATTCATCCTAATTGCAGTAGATGAAGCTGCTTTAACTTCTTCCATGGTAGTAAATCCTATTAACACCATAATGCTATCTAAAACACTACTAAAGCCCAAAATTAACACTAAAGGTATAATAGGTAAAATCGCATAAATTCTAGGTGGTTTTTTAAGCTCTTCACTTTTGCCATCATGTTCTGCTAATTCTTTTTCAACATCATCACGGTTAAATGTGAAATTTTCTTTTTTATCAAAATATTTTGAGCAAAAATAAATCGCAATACCCACTGCTATGATAATAGGCACAGTTGTAGGAAGCTGATAATGCACAAAATATACCGCAGGATCAATTTCAGCTGTTTTTGCAGCTAAAATTACATTACCACTTCCTGGGCCATGGTCAATGTATTGACAAATAGCAATAATCGAAAGCGCAGAAAGCTTAGAAACACCTGAGCGCACTAAAATAGGGTACATTGTAACCATAAGCAAAAGTGCTAAACCTGCATGTGAAGGTATAAAAAGCACTAAAAACTGGATCACAAAATATGAAACCAACAATAAAACATAAGGTGATTTCACAGCTTTTAAAGGTCTTTCAAATACTTTAAATAAAGCATAACTTGCACCTACATGATCCATATAAGCAGAAAATCCTGCTATACACATTAAAGTAAGTCCAAGACCTGCTAGAGTACTTGACATTTTAGTATTTACTACTTGGAAAATATCAAAAAGACCTAAATGTAAAGATTGTTTTTCATTAATAATTGGAGAAAGTCCAAAAATTCCTGCTAAAGCTAACAAGAATAAACCACTTAAAAGCAACGCTATGTGGGCGTTGATTTTTTTATAGAGCATAAAAACAAGTAAAAATACAGAACATCCTGCAAAAAATAAACCCAACATGCTCTATCCTTTATGAGCAATAACCTCTATCTCCACTTTTGCTCCTTTAGGAAGATCTTTTACCGCAAAAGCACTTCTTGCAGGATATGGAGCTGCGAAAAATTCAGAATAAACCTCATTGAAAGCCAAAAAATCATCAATATTTGCCAAAAAGCAAGTCGTTTTAACTACATTATTAAAATAAAGATTATTTTCTTCTAATATAGCCTTGATATTTAACAATGATTGTCTTGTTTGTTCTTTTACATCTTCACTTTCTATGTTTCCACTTTGTGGATTAATAGGAAGTTGTCCTGAAATAAATAACAAACCATTAGCTTCTCTATAAGCTGAATATGGTCCTATAGCCTTTGGATAATTTGCCATGTATACTCCTTGTGTTTAAATGAAATCATAATATAATATTATCATCATAATAATAAATTGTCAATATTTTTTTATCATAATAATAATTTTTTTTATTGTTGTAAATATTAACAACTTTGATGAAAATATTTTGTAAAATAACAAAAAACAACAAAAAGGTCTAGATCATGGATGAACAACAAAAAGAATTATTTATCAAACTCACTCAATTTTTAGGGCAAGTTCTTGGAGATCAGTATGAAATAGTTTTTCATGTGATTTCACCTGAGGGTTCATACATAGCAGCCATTGCAAATAATCATATTAGCGGAAGGACAATCAATTCTCCATTAACCTCTTTTGCGAGTGAGCTTGTACAAGAAAAAGAATATTTAAATAAAGATTTTTTATGTGATTACAAAGCAAAGGTTGGAAAGTCTAAGATCGTTACTGGATCAACCTTTTTTATAAAAAACCAAAATAAAATTGTAGGAATTTTATGTATAAATCACGACACCACAGAACTTAGAAATGCTATTAGTAAAATCATAGAACTAGAAAAAATTAATGATTTTAGTGATTTATTAGATATTCACAATCAAAACAATGTAAATTTACACAATGTGAGTAATATAGAAACACTTAGTCATTCTATAGAAGATATTCTAGCTGAAAACATAGACTTAAAATATTTAAATTCAGGATATAGCTTAAGCACTGAACAAAAAGATGAGATTATTAAAAAGCTTCATTCAAAGGGAATTTTTAATATAAAAGGAAGTATACCTATAGTTGCTAAGTCACTTAATATATCAGAACCTAGCGTCTATAGATATTTGCAAAAATTTAAAAATAGCCTTTAATAGCTAAAAAACTATTTGCGATATAAAATAAGCACTCACAACAGCACCAATGATTAAAGCAAAACCTGGTCTTAAATAAGAGTGATTGATCACAAATTTTCCTATTTTTGTTGTGCCTGCTCTATCAAAAGCCACACAAGCTATTTGATTAGCTCCTGGAACTATAAAATCTCCACTCACACAAGGATAAAGCACGATAAGAATTTGAGGAGGAATTCCCAAACTCACACCCAAGGGCATCAAAGCAGCTACTGTTGCAGCTGGAGAAAAAATCACCATAGAAAAGGCAAATAAAGCCACGCCAAATAAATACGGATAATCTTCTACAATATGTGATAAAGAATCACTAAATAAAGGCTTGTAAGCTTCAAAAAATGTCCCTGTCATCCAAGCTATACCAAAAACCCCTACAACGCCTATAAGTCCTGATTTAAATACAGAAGCTTCACCAAGTTTATTAGCAGGAACTTTAGCAAAAAGCATAATTAAACAAGCTGTTGCAAGCATGATCATTTGAATTAAATTTGGGGTAGAAAGTCTTTCTATTTTACCATTTGCAAGCTCATAGTGAGGTAACAAATTTGTAAAAGTCCCAAAGAAAATAATGGTTAAAATCCCCAAAGCAAATATTAATAAAGCTCTTTTTACTTTAGGATCTGTTTCTTGTTTATCTTCTTGTTTATCTTGAGTTAAAAACTGATATTCCCCTGCTCTTACTCTTCTTTGAAATTCCTCATCTTGCTCAAGCTCTTTTCCTCTTTTAAAAACGCTCAAACAAGCACATATAACACCAATTAAAAATGCTGGCATTACCACAGCTAATATTTGAACAAGTCCTACACCACTAATGGCTAAAATGGCTACCATACCTGCAGTGGCTGCACTCATAGGAGAAGCTACCACTGCAATACCTGCTGCTATAACTGAAACTGAAAGTGGTCTTTCAGGACGAATTTTAGCTTGAGCAGCTACTTCAGCAATCACTGGATAAATAGAAAAAGCTACATAAGTAGTACCACAAAATATTGTAAATGTGGATGTGATTAATGGGCCCATAAAAACAATAGCTTGAGGTTTTTTCTTTAATGCTTTTTCAGCTATTTTTACTAGCAAATCAAGCCCGCCTGCGCTTTGCAAAACACTCACGCAAGTAATCACAGCAAGTATAATAAACACAACACTCACAGGAAGTGAAGCTGGTTGCATACCAAAAACTAACACCAAAATACACATACCAAGCCCACCTGCAACCCCAAGTCCTATACCACCATATCTACCACCTATGGCTATCATAGAAAAAATAATAAAAAGTTGAAGTATAAAAATAATATCCATCTAATCTTCGCCCTTATTGTTTATTTTTTACATTTATCCAACAATTCTTTTGCATGTTCAATTTGCTCTAATACCACTTTTGTTCCTGTACCACCATAAGAAAGTCTTGCGTCTATACAAGTTTCTAAAGCAATTGCTTCATAAATATCTTCTTGGATATTTTCATTAAATTGATGGAATTCTTCCATGCTAAGCTCTTCAAGCATTTTTCCATGTTTAATACAATAGTTCACAGCACCACCAACTATACTATGAGCTTCTCTAAATGGTATATTTTTTCTTACTAAATAATCAGCCATATCTGTAGCATTTGAAAATCCTTTTGCAGCTGCTGCTCTTGTATTATTAGCATTTACTTGCATTTTTTCTATCATAGGAGTTATAATTTTTAAACTTGCCATTAAAGTATCCATAGAATCATAAACTTGAGCCTTATCTTCACTCATATCAGTATTATAAGCTAATGGAATACCTTTCATAATAGTTAGCATTGCCATAACATTACCATACATTCTACCTGTCTTACCACGCATTTTTTCAGCTACATCAGGATTTTTCTTTTGAGGCATTATGCTTGAACCGGTACAAAAATCATCACTTAATTCTATAAATTTAAAATCTTGACTTGAAAAAAGTATAAGCTCTTCACAAAAACGACTAAGGTGCATGAAACACATTGCAGCAATAGCAGTAAATTCAACCATATGATCTCTATCACTTACACTATCAATGCTATTTTCTGTTGGTTTAGTAAAGCCTAGTTCTTTGGCACAAAAATGTCTGTCTATATTAAATGTAGTTCCACCAAGTGCAGCTGCTCCCAAAGGACACTCATTCATTCTTTTATATAAATCCTCAAAACGAGAATAATCCCTACTTAACATCCAAAAATACGCCATAATCCAATGTGAAAAAAGCACTGGCTGGCCCGTTTGCAAATGCGTATAACCTGGCATAATAGCTTTGATATTTTTTTGAGCTTGATGGACGATTTCTTCTTGCAAAGTAGTAATTTGAGTTAATACTTCTTTAATAACTGCTCTCATATGAATTTTTGAATCAAGAGTAGTTTGGTCATTTCTACTTCTTGCGGTGTGAAGTTTTCCACCTACTGGACCTACGATTTGTGTCATTCTTTTTTCTACAGCCATATGAATATCCTCATCAGCTATATCAAAAACAAAGGTTCCATTTTGAATTTCTTCTCTAACTTGTTCTAAGCCCTTAATGATAGTTTTTGCTTCATCGTCTTTTATAATACCTTGTTTTGCAAGCATGATGCAGTGAATTATACTACCTTGTATATCAAAAGGAGCAAGTCTTGGCTCAACTGGTAGTGAAGCAGTATATTCTTCAACTAATTTATTTGTAGGTAAATCAAAACGCCCACCCCATAATTTTTCTGTTTTGTTAGACATTTGTTATCCTTTCATTAAAAAATTAGGGGTAATTTTATTTGAATTTATTTTAATTTAGCTTAAATTTTTTATTTCTATAATAAAAAATTTTAAAAATTTATAATTTAATAATAGAATTTTTTGATAATTTTAAATAAATAAAATATATTTTTAATATATTATAAATTATTAACTATTTTTTGAAAATTTTTAATACACTAAAAGCTATTTTTTTAAGAAAACTTTTTTTAGAATTCTTTGTTAAAAATTCTACTATATCTCTATGCCCAAACATCAACGCAAAAGTAAAAGGTGTCATACCAAGACCATTGTTTTCATCAATATTTGCTCCATGTTCTACCAAAAGCTTACACATAGGTAAATATCCTTTAAAACACACCCCTGCTAATGGAGTTTGCCCTCTATCATTTTTCTCATCTACCCTAGCATTATTTTCTAGTAAAAACTTAGCACATTCATAAGCATTATGATAACTTGCAAGCATTAAAAGACTATCGCCTTTATGATTTTTTAAATTCACACTCAAACCTGCTTCTATCATAATCTTTAAATTTTGTAAATCATTTTGTCTTGCGTAATCAAAAGCCATAGTGCAAAGCTCTTGAATTCTTTTTTCTTCTTCATTACTAAACATATTTTTCCTTTATAATCTTTAGTTTGCCACTTTTAAAGTGGCAAGTAAAAATTACATTTTCAAAGCTTTTTTAACGCCATTTGCATATTCACTTGAAATTTTTTCAAAATGACTTAATGCTCTAGCAATAATTTTTTTATCAACCCCACTCATAGAAGCAGCGATATTTTTAAATAATTGCTCTTTTTGATCTTGATTCATTATATCAAACAAGGCTCTTGGTTGGGTGTAAAAATCATTATCAAGTGGAGCATATCTTTGCGCATTACCTTCAAGTGCTAAGTCAGGCTCTAGGTAATTTTTATCTTCTTTTGGACTATCATCATAACTATTTGGTTCATAATAAGCAAGGCCATTTTTGTAAGTGTCAAAATTCATAGCACCTGCTACATTATAAGTATTTACTTCACTTTTTGCACGATTAACTGGTAATAAATGATAATTTGTCCCTATGCGATATCTGTGTGCGTCAGGATAAGAAAAAATTCTAGCTTGCAACATTTTATCAGGACTAAAACTAATACCAGGAACAATATTGCTTGGACTAAATGCAGCTTGTTCTACTTCATTAAAGTAATTTTGTACATTTTTATTAAGTACTAATTCGCCTACTTCAATTAAAGGCACAATACTATGTGGCCAAACTTTAGTTAAATCAAAAGGATTAAAACCTAATTTTTCTGCTTCATCTTCTTTTAAAACTTGAATTTGGAAAGTCCATTTTGGAAAATCTCCTTTTTCAATAGCTTCATATAAATCTCTTTGATGACTTTCTCTATCATTTGCTATTAAATTTGCCGCTTCTTCGTTGGTTAAATTTTTAATACCTTGCTTGGTTTTAAAATGAAATTTCACCCAAAATCTTTCGTTTTTATCATTAATCAAACTATAAGTGTGACTTCCAAAACCATGCATATGACGATAGCTTGCAGGAATTCCTCTATCACTCATTAAAATAGTAACTTGATGTAAGCTTTCAGGACAAAGGCTCCAAAAATCCCATGCAGCATTATTGCTTCTTAAATGAGTTCTTGGATCTCTTTTTTGAGTGTGGATAAAATCAGGAAATTTATATGCATCTCTTATAAAAAATGTCGGAGTATTATTACCTACTAAATCCCAATTTCCTTCTTTAGTATAAAATTTAATAGCAAAACCTCTTACATCTCTTTCTGCATCAGCTGCACCTGCTTCGCCTGCAACGGTTGAAAATCTTATAAATAAAGGTGTATTTTCTCCAAGCTGTAAAACTTTTGCCTTGGTGTATTGAGAAATATCTTTAGTGATTTTAAGCTCCCCATAAGCACCGCTCCCTTTTGCATGAACAGTTCTTTCTGGAATTCTTTCTCTATTTTGATGGGCAAGTTTTTCTAACAAAATATAATCTTGCATTAAAAGTGGACCCTTAGCACCTGCGCTTAATGAATTTTGATTATCGGCTATGATATTTCCGAAATCATTGGTTAGTTTTTTCATCTTTTCTCCTTTTTATAAATAATAATTTTTATTATTTGATAAATTATATCCCTATATTATTAAAATAAAATTAAACAATAAAAATTATTATTTTTGAAAAAATAATCTTTTTTTAAGCATAATTATTTTTATTTTGTATTAAAATTGTTGAAAAATAAGAATAAGTACTCTTATTTTAAATATTTTTACTACAAAATTAATAAAACAAGGAGAGTTTAATGGATAAAGAAACAAGAACTTACTATATTAAATTAGTGAAATTTCTTGCTGATGCTTTGGGAAGAAATTATGAAATAGTTTTGCATGATGTAAGTGAAGATGGTACTAATATAGCAGAAATAGCTAATAATCATATTAGCAAAAGAACTATAAATTCACCTCTAACAGGCTTTGCTATTGAAATGATTAAAAACAAAATCTATTTAGAGCGTGATTATATAACACATTATAAAACTTCAGCTAAAAGCTCACAAGTAATGTCAGGCTCTACTTTTTTTATTAAAAAAGATGAAAAACTTGAAGGTTTGCTTTGTATTAATCATGATACTTCAGCATTTAAAAAAATCTCTGATGAAATTTTAAATCTTGGAAATATTTATGATAATTCTTATGAAAGTCCTGAACAAGAAAATAAAGAATACATAAAACTTGATTTAGAAGAAATCGTTGAAGATATTACGGGGATAGATATTGAAAGTTTTAAAAATAAAAGTTTAAAACCGAAGGAAAAACAAAAAATGATAGCTAGTTTATATGAAAAAGGCGTATTTAATGTAAAAGGTGTTATTCCTAAAGTTGCGGAGCTTTTAAATATTTCAGAACCTAGTGTTTATAGACATTTACAAAAGATTAAATAATCATAATTTAAAAAAAATATAATTTTTGATACAATAACATTTTAAAATTTTATAAAAGGAAAAATATGGCTGATGATATGATGGATGAACAAGGTGAATCAAAGAAAAAAGGCGGGAATACTTTAGTAATCATTATCGTTGTATTTTTATTTGTATTTTTACTTGTTATTGTAGGAGCAATTGCTTATCTAATGTTTAGTGGCGGCTCTGAAGAAAATCCTACCCCGCAAACCGAAGAAAGCGCACAAGTTGCACAAGCTCCTAAAAAAACAAATGCAGTAGCAGCTAGAGGGAGTGATTATGCAAATATTGGCGTGATGTATCCTTTAGCACCTTTTACGCTAAATTTATTAAGTGATGGTGGATCAAGATATGTAAAATGCACCATTCAACTTGAACAAAATGTTGAAACATTAACTCCTGAACTTGATAAAAAAGTTGCTATTATTAGAGATATTATCATTAGAACTTTAACATCAAAAACCTTTGAAGAAGTAAGCACTACAAAGGGTAAAGAAAGATTAAAAGATGAATTAACCGGCAAGATCAATGAAGTTTTAACTGATGGTTTTATCAAAAATATTTATTTTACCGACTTTGTAGTATCTTAATGATAGGCTGTGACATAGTCGTATGCTCTCGCATAGAAAAAATTTATGAAAGACATAAAACACTTTTCTTGGATAAATTTTTGTCCAAGAAAGAGCAAAGTTATATAAAAAATACCAACACTTTAGCCGGATTTTGGGCTATTAAAGAAGCTGCCTCTAAGGCTTTGGGGGTTGGAATTTCTAAAGAATGTTCTTTTTTTGACATCATCATCTCTAAGGATGATAAAAATGCTCCACACATTAGTTTTTCTCAAAAAGTCATGCAAGAATTCAAAATTAAATCAGCAAGTGTAAGCGTAGCACATGATGGGGGTTTTGCTATAGCAGTAGTAGCTATAGAAACTAAGCAAGGTTAAAACCTTGCTTACATATAAAGCCCGCCATTGACTTTTAAAATCTCTCCTGTGATATAAGAAGAATGATCACTTAATAAAAATGCCACAGCTTGAGCTACTTCACTAGCATCTGCAAAACGCTTTAAAGGGATATTGTTAATATAATTTTGTTTAATCTCATCACTTAAAACTTCAGTCATATCACTTTTTATAAAACCTGGGGTAATGCAGTTATATCTTATATTTCTTGCTGCGCCTTCTTTAGCAAAAGATTTTGTTAGAGCTATCATACCGCCTTTACTAGCACTATAATTAGTTTGGCCTGCATTTCCCATTTCTCCAACTATAGAAGCAATATTTACAACCGCACCAAAACGCTTTTTACTCATAGTTTTTAATGCCTCTCTACAACCTAAAAAACTTGAATTTAAATTAGCATTAATCACTGAAGAAAAATCATCCATACTCATTCTAAGTGCTAATTTATCATTAGTAATACCTGCATTATTAACTAAATAACTAAGCTCACCATCACTTTCTACTATAGTTGCAATAGCGCTTGTAAATTCTTCTTCAACACTTGCATCAAATTTAATCACAGCCGCACAACCACCACTTTTTTCTATCTCTTCTTTTAGTGCATCAGCAAGTTCAGGCTTACTTCTATAATTAATCCAAACTTTTAAGCCATAACTTGCTAATTCTTTGGCTATTGCTGCACCTATACCTTTACTTGCACCTGTTATTAAAACATTTTTTCCACTAAATTTCATTGTTCTCCTTTAAATTAAAATAAAGCCTCATCCATTTCTTTTGGGATAGGTAAGTTTAAAATTTTAAGCACACTTGGTGCTATATTACTAAGCCCCATGCCTTCTTTAAGCTTTTCTACTCCTTTAGCTTCGACAAAAGCAAAAACATCAAAGGTTGTGTGATTAGTGAGCATATTTTCTTTTTCATCCCTCATCGCTTCACAGTTTCCATGATCTGAAGTAATAATAAAAGCATAATCATGCTCTCTTGCTTTAGCAATAACCCTACCTAAACACTCATCTACACATTCAACCGCACTAATCGCAGCTTCAAAATCACCCGTATGTCCTACCATATCACCATTTGCAAAATTTACTACGATAAAATCCATACCACTTTCTATACCCTTAAGCACCTCATCTGTGACTTCTTTAGCACTCATTTGAGGTTTTTCATCGTATGTTTTTACTTTAGGACTTGGAATTAAAATTCTTGTTTCATTGCATTCTAATTCTTCTTTTCCCCCATTAAAGAAAAAGGTTACATGAGCGTATTTTTCTGTTTCAGCTGTGTGAAGTTGGCTTAAATTTGCATTAGCTATCACAGAAGCTAAAGTATTATTTAACTCTTCTTTTTCAAACATCACAGGTAGTTTAAAACTCTCATCATACAAACTCATAGTAATGGCATTTTTTATAAGCACTTCTTTTGGAAATTCATTAAAACTTTCTTGGGTTAAAGAAGCGACTAATTGACGCATTCTATCATTTCTAAAATTGATAAAAATCACACCATCTTCAGCCTTAATTCCATCAAAGTTTTGACTAATAACTGGGGTTAAAAACTCATCTGTGATATTTTCATCATAGTTTTTTTGTATAAATTGCATAAAATCATCACACTTTGGTGCCTTAGCAAATAAAGCATCATAATAAGACTTAACCCTATCATAGCGCTTATCTCTATCCATAGCATAAAATCTTCCCGATAAAGAAGCAAAATTAACCCCTTCTTTTTCGCAAAATTCCTGTAAAGATTTTATAAATTCTAAACCTGAATTTGGAGGACAATCCCTACCATCACTAATTGCATGCGCAAAAACTTCTTTATTTTCTTGCCTACAAATTTTTAAAAGTGCATTAAAATGTGTATGCATAGAATGCACCCCGCCATCACTATAAAGCCCTATAATATGCACTCTTTTGCATTTTTGCAATAATTCTTTTAAAGCCTTATTGTCTTTTAAAGTGTCATTTTCTATGGCTTTATTTATCTTGACTAAATTTTGATAGATTATGCGTCCACTACCTATACACATATGCCCTACTTCGCTATTACCCATTTGACCTTCAGGTAAACCAACTGCCAAGCCACTTGTTTTTATCAAAACATTAGGGGTATTTTCAAAAAGCTTATCATAAGTTGGCTTTTTAGCATGAAAAAAAGCATTATAGTTTGAATTTGTATTATATCCTATACCATCTGTGATTATCAAAATACATTTTTGACTCATTTTTTACTCTTTTTTATAATTTATTTATGTGATTTTACTAAAATTATGCTTTTAAAAAACAAATACAAGGTTAAAATTTTGCTTTATCTTACAGAATATACAAATTATATGTTTTTTTCTTATATTAGCGTGCGTGCTGGTTTTGCATTTTTTATTGCTTTATTTTTGAGTTTGTATTTAATGCCAAAATTTATCAAATGGGCTCAAAATAAAAAAGCAAATCAACCTATTTATGAATACGCTCCACAATCACACCAAGCTAAATCTCATACCCCTACTATGGGTGGGCTTGTTTTTATCTTTGCTACTATCATAGCAAGTGTTTTAAGCGCTGATTTAAATAATAGTTTTGCAATCGTTGGATTATTATGTTTAGTACTATTTTGTACTATAGGCTTAGTTGATGATTTGGGGAAAATTTTAAAAAAAGACAATCACGCAGGATTAAGCCCAAAAATGAAACTACTAGGGCAATTTAGCGCTGCTTTTATTTGTGTTGGATTATTATATTTATTTGATATAAATACTGAATTTTATTTACCTTTTTACAAACATGCTATTTTTGATGGCGGTATGTTTATGTTGTTTTTATGGATTTTAGTTATTGTATCAAGCTCTAATGCTGTAAATTTAACCGATGGACTTGATGGTCTTGCAACCGTGCCTTCTATATTTTCTCTTTTAAGCCTTGGAGCTTTTTTGTATTTAAGTGGAAATGCTATTTATAGTTCTTATTTATTTTTACCTAAAATTCAAGGTCTAGGAGAACTTGTGGTATTAAGCGCGGCTTTAGTTGGTGCGCTTATGGGATTTTTGTGGTATAACTGCTATCCTGCACAAGTTTTTATGGGAGATAGTGGGAGTTTAAGCATAGGGGCGTTTTTAGGCTATCTTGGTATAGTAAGTAAAAATGAAATTTTACTTTTACTGATAGGCTTTGTATTTGTTTTAGAAACTATTTCAGTGATTTTACAAGTAGGAAGTTTTAAAATCTTTAACAAAAGAGTATTTAAAATGGCACCTATTCATCATCATTTTGAAAAAATAGGTTGGGTGGAAAATAAAATCATTGTGCGTTTTTGGATGATAGCCTTACTTGCAAATATTATTGCATTAATTAGTATAAAGTTAAGATAATGAAAATTTCACTTTTTGGATACGGAAAAACAACTAAAGCTTTTGCACAGCGTTTTGGAAATTGCGATATTTATGATGATCATTTTGCAAGTATAAGTAAAGATGAATTTAACAATACACTTTTACCGCCTTGTGAATTTGATCCTTTAAAAAGTGACTTAGAAATTCCAAGTCCTGGCTTTCCAAATGATCATTCTCTCATACAGCAAGCAAAAAATTTAAGCAGTGAGTATGATTTTTTTTATGATGGCATGCCAAAAAGTGTTTGGATAAGCGGAACAAATGGCAAAACCACCACCACCCAAATGACACATCATCTTTTAAAACATATCAATGCACAAATGGGAGCAAACATAGGAACTCCTTTAGCACAAATGGATATTAGTGCTAAATTATGGATTTTAGAAAGCTCATCTTTTTCGCTTTTTTACACCAAAGTAGCTAAACCTGAAATTTATGCACTTTTACCTATCACACTTGATCATCTTTCTTGGCACAAAAGCTTTGAAAACTACGAGCAAGCAAAGCTTAGCGTGCTTGAAAGAATGAATGAAAATGATGTGGTAATTTTACCTAAAAAGTATGAGGCTTATCCAACCCATGCTTATGTTATAAGCTATGAAGATGAGCAAGATTTAGCTAAAAAAATGCAAATTGATTTAGAAAAAATTCATTTTAAAACCCCTTTTTTGCTTGATGCTCTTATTGCCTTAAGTATAGAAAAAATCATACTAGATCGTTGCTCTTATGAGCTTTTAAATGAGTTTAAAATAGAAAAAAATAAACTTGAAGAAATATTTGATCATAAAAATAGACTTTGGGTAAATGATACTAAAGCGACTAATCTTGATGCTAGTTTAGCTGCTCTTAAACGCTATAAGGATAAAAAAATTCATCTTATCATAGGTGGGGATGATAAGGGAGTGAATTTAAGTGCTTTATTTGCTTTTATGAAAGAGCTTGATATAGAGCTTTATGCCATAGGAAAAAGCACCAATAAAATGCTTGAATATGCTAAAAATGCTAATTTAAAAGCACATTTTTGCGAGTTTTTACCTAAAGCGGTAGAAAAAATCAATCAAAACTTAACTAATGATGAAGTAGCCCTACTAAGCCCTGCTTGTGCAAGCTTAGATCAGTTTAAGTCTTATGAAGAAAGAGGAGAGCTTTTTAAAAAATGTATTCAAGAATTAAGCTAAATCTTTTTGAATGCAAAATTTTAAAAACTCACATAAATTTATAAACTTATTGCTTGGTTCTTTATTTTTATGATAAATCAAGCAAAGCTCTCTTGAAATTTTAAAATTTTTTAATCTTACTTCAAATAAACTTTTAGCTTCAAGCTCTTCTTTAACACTAAATTTAGGTAAAACTGCTAAAAATTTACCTTTTTTAACTAACTCTTTTATCATAGCAGTTGAGTTTAACTCATAAACCAAATTAAGCTTTACATCTTTAGGTAAAGCATTTAAAAACACTTCTTTTGCACCTGAACCTTGCTCACGACTTAGCCATTTAAAATCCTTTAATTCATCTATGAAAAATTCTTTTTTGAAGTCATTTTTACTCACCACAATAAGCTCATCATCACAAATTTTAATCTTTTTTATATCCTTATCTTTGCAAATACCTTCAATTAAACCTATATCGATTTCTTTATCTAAAATATCTTTGATGATATTTTGACTATTATCCAAAGACAAATTTAACTTGATATTTTCTGCCTTTTGATCTAAAAAAGTTCCTAGTAAATAAGTGCCTACATTTTGACTAACTTTCATACTTATTTCATAGCTTTGATCATCTTGCATTGCTTTTTCTATGCGTTCAAATTCTAAAATCAAAGGAGTGATTTGTTTTAAAAAAACCTTTCCTTTTTCATTTAAGCTTAAAAATTTAGCATTTCTATCAAAAAGCTTGGTGTTTAAACTTTTTTCAAGTTCAAATATAGCTAAAGACAAAGCAGATTGAGTTATATTTAATTCTTTAGCACAAGCTCTTAAATTTAAATTTCTACACAAGGCTTGAAAATATTTTATTTGTTTAAAAGTCATAAGCACTCTTTTGATAAATATTTTTAATTATTATATCAAATAAAATTAATTTTACTTATCATAAAAAAATCATTAAGATTACAAAAAACAAAAAAAGGAAAAATTCATGCATAAAAATATATATAAAAATAGAAAATTTGAAGCTTTTTTACTGCTTTTTACTCTTGCTTTTTGTGCTTTTGCTATTTCTGAGCTTAATTTTTTTAAAAATCTTGGAATTTCAGCTTTAATCATAGCCGTGATTTTGGGAGCTTTAATAGGAAATTTAGCACATCAAAATACAAATTTACTTAAAAAATCAGGAGTTTTAAGCATAGCAACAAAAGAAATTTTAAGACTTGGAATTATACTTTATGGTTTTAGAATTACTTTTAATGATTTGGAAAAAGTTGGATTAAATGGGATTTTGCTAGCATTTTTAGTGGTGTTTTCTACCTTTTTTATAGGGCTTTTACTAGGAAAATTATTCAAACTTGATCTTAAAGAAAGCATACTTATAAGTAGTGGCTCAAGCATTTGTGGAGCAGCTGCTGTGATGGCTAGTGAAAGCATTGTTAAAGGTGGCTCTGCTAAAGTTGGCGTAGCAGTTTGCACTGTGGTTGTGTTTGGAACTTTAGGGATGTTTTTATATCCTTTGGCTTGGAATTTAGGTTGGTTTGATTTTTTTAATTTAAAGCAAATAGGGTATTTCATGGGAGCAAGCTTGCATGAAGTTGCACATGCTGTTGCAGCAGGTGAAGCTGTAAAAGCAGGAGATAGTGCTGTCATAGAAAAAATGATGCGTGTTTTAATGCTAGTGCCTTTTTTGATTTTCTTAAGTCTTTTTTCATTGAAATTTCTAAGTAAAAATAATGAAAAAATCTCCATTAAAGCAAATATTCCTTATTTTGCTTTGTGGTTTTTATTTGCATGCGGTATTAGCTCACTTGAAATATTAAATACAGATTTTGCGCTTAACTATATAAAACCAAGCATACAAACTATAGACACACTTTTGCTTTCTATGGCTATGGTAGCTTTAGGAGTAAATATCCATAAAAATGTTTTAAAAAATGCAGGTTTTAAACCATTTTTAATGGCATTTTTTCTTTTTATATGGTTAATCTTTATATCAATTAGTTTTATTTTATTATTAAATTTATAAATACATGAAAATTCTTCATGTATTTATTTTATAATCTTTAATCAAAATAGATTAATGTTAGCGAATCAACAATAAAGGTTTTTTAGCCTTAGTTAAAATATCATTTGTCAAACTACCAAATAAAATACTTTTTACCCAATGATGTGAATAAGCTCCCATGATCAATAAATCTATATCATTTTGCTCACCAAAATCAAATAAAGCTTGAGTAATCTCTCCATTTAAATATTGAGTTTGTACATTTAAATTTGCTTCTTTAAAAATTTGACCTACTTGAGCTAATAACTCACAAGAAGCTTTTTCATCTTTAGAAACATTTA
This sequence comes from Campylobacter sp. IFREMER_LSEM_CL1890, assembly GCF_025772045.1. Taxonomy (NCBI): domain Bacteria; kingdom Pseudomonadati; phylum Campylobacterota; class Epsilonproteobacteria; order Campylobacterales; family Campylobacteraceae; genus Campylobacter; species Campylobacter sp. IFREMER_LSEM_CL1890. The sequence continues at coordinate 33,559 of NZ_JAKMRK010000003.1, forward strand.
CTACATAACGCTTTGCTTCTTTAAAAATAGGTCTTTTAATGGCTTGCTCTATGGCCTTTTTAGCTAAATTACTCCCATCATAAGCCATCATTACACTTTTAATCTCTTTAAAAGCAGAATTTACAAGCAAAATAGGCACATTTAAAGCTCTTACTAATTCTTCTGTATGAATACCTATTTTATTTTTCTTACCCCCGCCTTTTAAACCTGCTATGGCTAATCTTATTTGATCATTATATTCTTTTAAAACCTCTTCTAAGTCTCCATCTCTTTGCACACTAAAGCATTCTTTTACGCCTTGTTCTTTTGCATAAGCACAAAATTCTTCTAAAATTCTTTGCCCTTTTTTGCAAAGATTTTCATTTTTTTGGCTTTGCTCTTCTACTAAATCTTCAATCACACACCCACTAGCACCTATGCCAAAACTACAAGCTAATTCAGCATTAGTAAAATTTGGTTCTATAGTATATAAAAACATTAAAGGTAAATCTAGCTTTTTAGCTAAATACACCCCATAATGCAAACTTTCCCTACAAGGCTCTAAAACATCTACACAAACTAGAATTTTTTCCATTTAATATCCTTTTGTAGTATTAATCTTGTGCTTTTTGCGCTATTAAAACACCTTCTATGATTTTTTTAATATCCCCATCTAAGATATTATCAACCTGTGAAAAAGCTTCATTTGAGCGCGTGTCTTTGACCTGTTGATAAGGAAAAAGCACATAAGAGCGGATTTGATGACCCCAACCTATCTCACTTTTTTCGCTTGAATTTGCTTCATCTTGTTGTTTCATAAGCTCAAGCTCATAAAGGCGTGATTTTAGCATTTTAAAAGCAGTTGCTTTGTTTTTGTGTTGGCTTCTATCATTTTGACATTGCACTACTATACCACTTGGCATATGAGTTATGCGCACTGCTGATTCAGTTTTATTAATATGCTGTCCACCCGCTCCGCTTGCTCTATAATAATCAATCCTTATATCTTTTTCTTCAATTTCTATTTCAATATCATCATCAAGTTCAGGCGAAACCATCACGCTAGAAAAACTCGTATGGCGACGCCCTGCACTATCAAAAGGAGAAGTTCTTACTAAACGATGAATGCCATTTTCAGCTTTTAAATACCCATAAGCATTTTCACCTTTTACTAAAAAGCTAACATCTTTAAGCCCTGCTTCTTCGCCTTCTTGAAAGTCAAGCGTTTCTACTTTAAAACCTTCTCTTTCACAAAATCTCAAATACATCCTATAAAGCATGCTAGTCCAGTCATTACTCTCCGTTCCGCCTGCTCCTGGGTGAATGGAAACTATGGCATTTTTACCATCATTCTCCCCGCTTAAAAGCATAGAAATTTCAAGATTTACAATAAGATCTTCTAGCTTATTTGCATCTTCAAATAAAGCTTCTATGGTGTCTAAATCATTTTCACTATTAGCAAGATCAAAAAGCTCGCTTGCATCATTTAAAGCATTATTTGCATTTTCATAATTTTTAAGTAAATTTGAAATTTTAGTTTTTTCTTTACCTATAACGCCTGCTTGTTTTACATCACTCCAAAAAGAAGGGGAATTTTCTAAATTTTCTATTTCTTTTAATCTTGCTTTTATCTCTTCAGGCTTAATGATAGAAGCGATATTTCCAACTTTGTTTTTTAATTTTTTTAAAAGTTCGCTGTATTCGTAATTATCCATAAAAATTTTCTTTCTAATTTTGATATAATTTAATCTTATAATTTTAGCAAAAAATAAAACATTTAAAGTGAGAAATATGCCAAAACTTTTTTTAATGTCTTTAGGTTGTAATAAAAATTTAGTTGATAGTGAAATCATGCTTGGAAGATTAAGTAATTATGAAATTTGTGATGAGCCAAGCTTAGCTGATGTTTTGATTGTAAATACCTGTGGTTTTATAGATAGTGCTAAAAAAGAAAGCATAAATGCGATTTTAGACTTACACGAGCAAAGAAAAAAGGACTCGTTGCTGGTTGTAACAGGATGTTTAATGCAGCGCTACCGCGAAGAATTAATGAAAGAACTACCTGAAGTTGATCTTTTTACCGGTGTGGGAGATTATGAAAAAATTGATGAAATGATACTTAAAAAAACTAATCTATTTTCAAATTCTACTTACTTGCAAGATAAAAATACTAATCGTGTGATCACAGGATCAAACTATCATGCTTTTATCAAAATAGCTGAAGGGTGCAATCAAAAATGTTCATTTTGCGCTATACCAAGTTTTAAAGGCAAACTTAAATCAAGAAGCTTAGAAAGTATTATAAATGAAGTAAAAGAACTTGTTAAAAAAGGCTATAAAGACTTTTCTTTTATTGCTCAAGATACAAGCTCGTATTTGTTTGATCAAGGTCAAAAAGATGGACTTTTAAAGCTTATTGAAGCTATAGAAAATATCCAAGGTGTAAAGGCTGCTAGAATTTTATATCTATATCCAACAAGCATTAGTAAAGAAGTGATAGAAAAAATCATTCAGTCAAAAGTTTTTGTAAATTATTTTGATATGCCTTTACAACACATCAGTGATAATATGCTTAAAATCATGAAACGCGGAGCTAACAAAGCTAAATTAATCGAGCTTTTAAATTTAATGAAACAAGCTCCAAATTCATTTTTACGCACAGGTTTTATAGTAGGACATCCTAGAGAAAGTGATGAGGACTTTGAAGAATTATGCACTTTTATAAAAGAATTTGGTTTTGATAGAATTAGTGTTTTTGCTTATTCTAAAGAAGAAGATACCGCAGCTTTTGAAATGGAACAAATTCCTAGTAAAATCATCAATGCAAGATTAAAAGTGATAGAAAAAATTGTTGATGATTGCATAGAAAAAAGCTTTAATCAACAAGTTGGCAAAAAAACCTTAGCATTTTGTGAAGGTCAAAGCTCTGAAGGAGAATTTTTCATCGGTGCAAAAGATTTGCGTTGGGATAGAAATATTGATGGAGAAATTCTCATCAATGAAAGTGATTGTGGCGATTTAGAAATGGGTGAGCTTTATGAGTGTGAAATCACACAAAGTTTAGATAAAAAACTCATTGCAAAAGCCTTAAGAAAGTTTAATGATTGATAGCAAATATTTAAATCATTTAAAGCAAGGGAAAAATCTTTTAGCATTTTCACATGGGAGTGATTCTAGTGCTTTATTTTTCATACTTTTAGAAAAAAATGTAGATTTTGACCTTGCTTTTATAAACTACAAAACTCGCAAAAATAGCGATAAAGAAGAGCAAAGTGCCAAAGAATTAGCCAAGCATTTTCATAAAAAAATTTACATCAAAACTGCACCCAAGATAACAAAAAATTTCGAAGCTTGTGCAAGAGCTTTGCGTTATGAATTTTTTGAAGAACTTTGCAAAAACCACTCTTATGATAATCTTTTACTAGCTCATCATTTAAATGATAAACTAGAATGGTTTTTAATGCAATTTTCCAAAGGCGCAGGACTTAGAGAATTACTTGGTTTTAAAGATATTGAAAAAAGAAAATATTTTACCATCATAAGACCCTTGCTTGAAATTCCAAAAGAAGAAATTTCAAACTACCTAAAAAACAACAATATCGCTTATTTTCATGATGAGAGTAATGATGATGAAAAATATTTTAGAAATTTCATACGCAAAAATTTTGCCAATGAGTTTTTAAAGCTTTATCCAAATGGAGTAAAAAAGAGCTTTAAATACCTAGAAAAAGACTTAAAAGAAGAAAATATTTGTGAATTTAAAAATATTTACATTACTCATAAAGATGAAAGTTTAATCGCAAAATGTTTTAAAAAACTTGGAGTACTTTTAAGTGCTAAACAAAGACAAGAAACTTTAAAAGGCGATGGAGTAATTTCGCATAAAATAGGCATTGTTTACATACAAGAAAAAGTTTTGATTTTTCCTTTTGTAAGTTGTGAGAAAATGCCAAAAGAATTTAAAGAAATTTATAGAAAAGCAAAAATCCCTAAACTCTTAAGAGCATATTTATACACAAAAAATATTGATGTAAAAGAACTTATGCAAGCTCTTTTATGATTTCTTCAAAAAGTTCTTTTAATCTTGTTTCTAAAAAGTCTTTAAATTCAGCACTTGTAGCTTCAGCACGCATGATAAGATATGGACTTGTATTAGAAGCACGCAAAAGCGCCCAGCCTTCTTTAAAGGTAATTCTAACTCCGTCAATTTCATTACAATCAAGCACATTTTCAAAAGCATTTGCTTTTACTTTTTCTTTAAATTTTTCTATGATTTGAAATTTATTTTCTTCACTAACCTTAAGCTTAATCTCTTCACTTGCATAAAGTTTTGGTAATTCTTTAACTAATTTTTCTATATCAAAACCATTTACTAAAAGCTCTAAAGTTCTTAAAAATGCATAAATTCCATCATCATAACCAAAATATCTATCTTTAAAGAAAATATGCCCACTAAGCTCTGCTGCTATGTCGATATTTTGCTCTTTCATCATTTTTTTAATATTAGAATGCCCGGTCTTACCCATCATGATAAAACCAAATTTAGCTACCTCATCGAAAAGATTTTTAGAACATTTTACTTCACCTAAAACTCTAGGATTTTTTATATTTTTAGCAAATAAATAGCAAAGCTCATCGCCCTTAAATACATAATCTTTACTTGCAACCACCAAGCGATCTCCATCTCCGTCAAAAGCAAAGCCCATTTTTGCATTTTCATTTTCTTTTAGCGCAACTTGCAATGCGTGTAAATTTTCAAGCTCTGTTGGATCGGGCGCGTGATTTGGGAAATTTCCATCAGGATTTTCAAATAAAATTTGTGCATTAAGATTTAATTTTTCCACCAAAGGCTTTATAATCACTCCAGTAGCTCCATTTGCACAATCAATAATGATTTTTTCTTTATAGCCCTTAAGATGTGAAAAATGTTTAGCTAAAAAGTCTATATATAAGCTTTTAATATCATAATTTTCATATCTTAAATCATCATTGATTTCAAGTTCTAAATACTCTTGCACTTTTAAAGAAAGCTTTTTCAAATCAGCACCAAAAAAACTTTCTTTATTAATCGTTATTTTAAAGCCATTGTATTCTTTTGGATTATGCGAACCTGTTATCATGATATTTGCATCAAAAATTTCATCAAAAAATAGACTAAAATACCCCATAGGAGTTGGTGCTAAGCCTATATTGAAAACTTGCATATTAGCTTTATTTAAACCGCTGATTAAATAGTTAAAAAGTTCATTTGCACTATATCTTGCATCATAGCCTACGCTTACTTTCTCACAACCCCTTGATTTCATTTCTAAACCCAAAGCATAGCCTATAGCTTTTACACTTTTTTCATTTAACTCACTTGGGTAAAGCCCTCTTATATCATACTCTCTAAAAATCAAATCTAACATTTTAATCCTTTTGTCTTCTAAGTTCTAATTTTGCTTGTTTTAAACTTTCTTCTATGTTTTCATTTTTACTTGATAAACAAAGTTTAATTTCTAACTTTACATTTTGTTCTTTAAATTCAAAACAATATTTTTGCATAAAATTTTCAAGCATTTGAAGCTTGCTTTGCACAAAGGCTATATTTTCATTTTCAAATACAATAATAAAATAATCCTTATCATCTTTAAAAACCCTAGCATGTAAAGCTTTTTTTAAAATCCTAGCAAATTCATGCATTATAAACTCACCCATTTTTGAGTCTTTTTGATGATAAATTTCATTGATATTTTTTACTTCAATCAAGGCTAAATGAAAATTTTCAAGTCCTTGAGCATATCTTCTTAAGGCCTTTAAATTTGGCAAATTGGTTAAAGTGTCAAAAAAGGCTATTTTATAAGCTTTATACACTAAAAATCCTATCAACACCAAAGAAGCAAATTCATAATAACCCAAATCAACACTATTGTAAAATAAAAATTGCACGCTCAAGCCCATATAAGCTAGCAAAAAATGAAAATCATTATTTTTAAAATATGAAAATAATAAAAATATCATTCCTACCCAAAACACACAAAAGCTTAACTCACTAATAGGCTTAAAAAATTGCGTTGAAAGGCCAAAAATTTCACTTGTAATGCTTGCATTAAAATTAGTACTTGTGCTAAGTATTAACGCTACAAAACCCATAAAGGCTAAATACGCAAATTTAATAAAATTAATTCTTTCAAAAACAAGCTTACTATCTTGCAAAAAAACAAAAAGCACAAAAGAAAAAGGTAAAAATACCGAGATAAACAAATGCGCTTGATATTCACTTGCCACTAAAGATAAAGCCCTAGCACATAAAATCAACAAAAGCAAGAAAAAAATCTTATTTTGCTTAAAAAAATAAGCTAAAAATAAAGCTAAAAATTCCAAAACAAAACTAAAAGAAGGTAAAAAAGATAATAAAACTAAACTCAATCAAATAACCTTAATTTAAAAATAATTTTAAAAATTATACAACAATTTTAAATTATTTTTTTAATACATATTATAAGTAAAATAAAAATAGAAATTAAAATAAATATGCCTGAAATATGCTTAGTAAAAAATAATGTAATTTATCTTAGATAGTTAAATTTCAAAGCAACAAATAATAACACGAAAAAACTTTTAAAATAAAACTTTATGAAATTAAAAAGCTAATAAATATATTAAAATCATTAAATTGTTTTTATTTAAATTTTGCAATTTCATCTTGTATGGTTTGATTTATCTCAAGTAGCTCTTCATAATTTTTTTTATTTTTTTCCAAAAGTTCATCAAATTTAAAGCCAAGCATAACGATGCGATATAAATTAGGTTTGTATTTTCTCCAATTATACAAAGTGCTAACATCAATATCTAATTCATATGCCATATCGCGTTTGCTCTTTTTTGCCATAAGCTACCCTAAATTTTTAAATACTTATGGGCTGATTTTACATTAAAAATTCTTTATTAAAAACAATTGAAATATTCTATGTTTTATTTAATTAATATTGATTATTTCAATATTAATTAAGCTAAATTGTGGAATAATTTAATATCATTTTTTAAAAAGGAGTTTTTTATGGATAAAGTGGATTCGATAGCAAACATTGCGTGGGCTATTGGTGGTGATTATGAATTAGATTTAATTGAACAAAAGCTTGGAAAATTTTCTAGCGAACAATTAAAGCAATTTGATAGTAGGATAGATAAACTAAATTTAAAAGAAGCACCAAAATTACGATTTTTAACATTTTTTTTCGGTGCTTTTGGAATTGCTAGATTTATGACTGGGCGAAAAGTTGCAGGTTGGATAAGAATATTTCTTTTGGTTGTTATACTTATTCTTCCACGGATTGTGTTTAATGGACTCCAAAGTGAATTCGCAGGGATTGCATTTGTATTTGGAGGTGCAATTTTAATCGGTTTAAAAATCTTAATTATAATTTTATGGATTTGGGATATTACAAGAGCTGATGATTTGGCTTATAGTTATAATTTTTATCAAATTATGGATTTGATACAAAATATAGAAAATGAAGATAAACAAGAATAAATAATGATGAATTTTAACGCGTTAATTACACTTCAAGGTGCAGCTAACACAGGAAAAACTGCAAGCATTTCTCGTGCATTTTTACGTACCTTAGAAAAGAAGCCTTTGATAAGATATTTTAAATATTATGAAAAAGGAGATTTTATAGCCATAGTAGAATTTAAAGATCAATATGTGTCTTTTTGCTCAGCTGGTGATGATTTGGAACTTGTAAATAAATTTGAGCTCTTAAATAAGGAAGCTTTGGAGCAAGGTGTAAAGTGCTTCGATGTTTTTATAGTTGCATATCGCACAAGGGGTAAAACTTGTGAAATTATAAAACAATACTTAGAGCAAAATACTCAAGCGAGAGTTAAAGAGTTTAAAAGCCTAATTAAGAGTGAGTTTTATGAGGAAAATGGGAAATTTTTACAGACAAAAATGGAGAAATATGTAGAGCAGTGTTCTGAAGAGCTTTACAAAACGATTAAATCTTTTCTTTAGTATGATATTTTAGGTTTGACTTGATTCAAGCCCTTCTTCATTCAAAAGTTTTTCGCTACAATATCTAGAAAATTCTTAAGGAAAATTATGGTAGAAATAAAAAATCTCACTATGCGTTTTGCAAATCAACTTTTATTTGAAGATGTAAATTTAAAATTAAACCGTGGTGAAAGATATGGACTTATAGGTGCAAATGGCGCAGGAAAATCAACCTTTTTAAAAATTCTCTCAGGTGAAATAGAATCAAGCAGTGGAGAAATTTGCATAGATCCAAATTTAAAAATCGCAGTGTTAGGACAAGATCAATTTGCTTTTGAAAACTACACTATCAAAGATGCGGTAATGTGTGCAAATAAAAGATTATATGATGCACTAAAAGAAAAAGAAAAACTTTATATGAGTGAAGAATTTACCGATGAAATCAATGATAGATTAAGCGAGCTTGAAATCATAACAGCAGAAGAAGATCCAAACTATGATTGCGAACTTAGATGTGAAAAAATTCTTAGCTCTTTAAATATTAAAGATTTTAATGCTCTCATGAGTACTTTACAAAGTGCGGATAAATTTAAAGTTTTATTAGCTCAAGTATTATTTTTAGGTGCTGATGTATTATTTTTAGATGAACCTACAAACAACCTTGACTTAGAAGCTATTTCTTGGCTTGAAAATGAACTTTTAAGACATGAGGGAACTTTAGTAGTAATTAGCCATGATAGACATTTTCTAAATAAAGTTTGTACAAGAATTTTAGATGTGGATTTTAAACAAATACGCGATTTTGCTGGAAATTATGATGATTGGTATATGGCTTCAACCTTGCTTGCTAAACAAGCTGAACTCAAACGCGATAAAACCTTAAAAGAAAGAGAAGAATTAGAAAATTTCATACGCCGTTTTAGTGCTAATGCTTCAAAAGCCAAACAAGCTACAAGTAGAGCTAAAGCTTTAGAAAAACTTGAGCTTGAAGAGATTAAAACTTCAAGTAGGCGTGATCCTAGTATAGTTTTTAGAACAAATAGAGAAATAGGAAATGAAGTTTTAGAATTAAAAGGTATTAGCAAAGCTTATGATAAAACTTTATTTGAGAATTTAGAATTAAAATTAGAAAAAGGTGATAAAATAGCCTTAATCGGAGCAAATGGTGTTGGAAAAAGCACTTTAGCTAAAATCATTGCATCAAAATTAGAACCTGATAGTGGCCACATCCACCTTGGTGCTACCATAGAAATGGGATATTTTTCACAAGATACGACAAATTTAATCAATGAAAATTTGAAACTTTATGAATGGTTAATGAGTGAAAAATTCAAAGATTTAGATGAAATTCGCAAATGTCTTGGTAGAATGCTCTTTAGCGGAAGTGATCAAGAAAAAATGGCTTCTAGCTTAAGTGGAGGTGAAAAACACCGCTTAATGCTTTCAAGATTAATGTTAGAACGCGGAAATTTCTTGCTTTTAGATGAACCGGATAATCATTTAGATCTTGAAAGTATCATTGCATTAGGTGAAGCCTTGTATAATTTCAAAGGTTGTGTGATATGCATAAGCCACGATAGAGAGCTAATTAGTGCTTTTGCTAATCGTATATGGTTTTTAGAAGATGGGAAATTAACAGACTTTAAAGGAAATTATGACGAATTTTTAGGAGGTTTAGAATGAATTCGTTTAAGATAAAATATGCAGCTGGTTTTGGACATTTTACTCAAAATCACAGAGGTTTTGGCCCAACTATTTATGTAGAAGAAAGTATTGATTTTCAAAGTGAAAAAGATTATTTTGACTATGTTGAATTTTATGAAAAATTCAGCAAAGAAGATGATACTTATTTTCACATTTCATTTTTAGAAGATCGCCCTTTAACTTCTCAAGAATTAGAAAGTAGAAATGCTTATAGAAAACTAAGAGATGAGCGCTGTAATAAAGCTAGAGAAGAGTTTATCAAAAACAATGAAATAGAAGCTGAATACTACCCAACTCATGGTGATTAAGGAATGATTTTTGCTTGTTTTTTCCTTGTAATATTTTGAAAGGAGAAAACATGCAAGTTAACCATGATAATTTATCGGTTAAAGAGTATGGATATGGTCAAAGTAGTGCCTATAAAAGCACTCAAGGAGCTAATGAAGACTTTATGTCTTTACTTAGTCAAAACAATAGCGAAAATTTAAACGAGCAAAGTATAAAACTTGATGAGCTTTTTTCAAAAGCCATGAGTCAAGATCAATTTAGCACAGGAATTTTTAGCTCAAATATGTCAAATATTTACAATTATCGTTTTAGAGGACAAAACGAAACTCCTATGCAAGTTAATATAGAAGAAAAACAAGAGCCACAAAAAGATATGGTAAAAGATCTTTTAAATTCTTTATGAAAATGAAGTAAGCAAACGCTTACTTCCAAATAAGTCCACTAAATTCAAACTCTTTTGCAAATTTTTTAAATTCCTCTTCTTCTTTTGCATTAACACTTAAAATCAATTCAACATTTTCTTGAAATTTTTTTTCATAAGAAATGTTATTTTTATTTAAAAAATGCTCAAATCTTGCATAAAGATAAAAAGGAATGTTTAAACTTAAAATATTTTTAGCTTCAAATTCTAAAAGCATTGCATTTAAAATAGCTTCATTTGTAGCTTCACTATAAGCTCTTACAAGACCACCTGTACCAAGTTTAATCCCTCCAAAATAACGCACCACAATCACCGCACAATTAACAAGCAAAGCCCCTCTTAATACATTCAAACAAGGCATAGCAGAAGTTCCTTTTGGCTCACCATCATCGCTTTTATCTTCTATGATTTGATCAAATTCATTTAAATACCTATAAGCATATACAAAATGCACGGCTTTTAAATGCTCATTTCTTAGCTTTTGCATTAAAGTTTGAAAATCTTCAAAAGGACATAAAAAAGACAAAAAAGTTGATTTTTTGATTTCTATTTTTGCTTGATAAATTTGATCAATAGTTTTCATTTTTTCCTTAAATTAGTTATAATATTTAAATAAAATTATAATCAAAACAACTTATAAAAATTTAAGGATAAACTATGCTTCAAACTTGTATTTTTCCTGCAGCAGGTTATGGTACTAGATTTTTACCTGCTACAAAAACCCTACCTAAAGAAATGCTACCTATACTAACTAAGCCTTTAATTCATTATGGTGTGGATGAGGCTTTAGAAGCTGGTATGGAAACCATGGGCTTTGTTACAGGGCGTGGAAAAAGGGCTTTGGAGGATTATTTTGATATTTCTTATGAACTTGAACACCAAATCGCAGGTACTAAAAAAGAATATCTTTTAAGTGAAATAAGAACACTCATAGATCGCTGCACTTTTACTTTTACAAGACAAAATGAAATGAAAGGCTTAGGAGATGCGGTTTTAAAAGCAAAGCCTTTAGTGCAAGATGAAGCTTTTGGAGTTATTTTAGCAGATGATTTATGTGTAAATGAAGATGGGATAAATGTCTTAGCTCAAATGGTAAAAATTTATGAAAAATACCGCTGCTCTGTTATAGCTGTGATGGAAGTTGAAGCTGATCAAGTTTCAAACTATGGGGTTATAGCAGGAAATGCTGTGGAAGAGGATTTGATCATGGTAAATTCTATGGTAGAAAAACCTGATCCAAAAGATGCTCCAAGCAACTTAGCTATCATAGGAAGATACATTCTAACGCCTGATATTTTTGGTATTTTAGAAAATACTAAAGCAGGTAAAAACGGAGAAATTCAACTAACTGATGCATTACTTTCACAAGCAACTAATAATATGGTTTTAGCTTATAAATTTAAAGGAAAAAGGTTTGATTGTGGAAGCGTAGAAGGCTTTGTTGAGGCGACAAATTATTTTTATGAGAAAAGTAAAAATGCTAAATAATACTTTATTTTTTAAAACCCAAGATTTTAAAAAAATTACCGCTTATGCAAATAGAATGAATGATGAGTTAGAAAGTGGCGATATAGGGTATTATCACTTAGTAGATACAAGCTTTGATTTAATCAAAGAAAGTAAAGAATTTATCGCAACTAAAACTCATATAGAAAATATCGTTTTAGTGGGCATGGGTGGATCAAGTTGTGGGGTTAAAGCTTTAAAAGAGCTTTTATTTGATCAAGTAGAAGAAAAAAAACTTTTCATCATAGATAATACTTCCTCACATACTTTTACCCAAACTATGCAAAAAATAAATCCAAAAAAAACACTTTTCATCATAGCAAGCAAATCAGGTACAACTATAGAAGTGATTTCTTTATTTAAACTCATCATTGCTCATTTTGATTTTAAAAATGAAAATTTACACAAAAATTTTGTGTTTATTACTGATTTTGAGTCAAAACTTCACAAACTAGGAGAAGAATTAAACATAAAATGCTTTTTTATACCTAAAAATGTCGGTGGTAGATTTAGTGTTTTATCTGCTATTGGTATTGTTCCTTTGAGCTTTTGTGGCTATGATACTAAAGCCTTATTAGAAGGTGCAAAAGCTTGTTATGTGGATTTTTTTGAGAAAAAATGTGATCAAATTTTGCAAAAGGCTTATCATTACTGCACACATAAAAGTGCACATATTAATGTGCTTTTTTCTTATGGAGATGCTTTTAAAGGTTTTAATGAATGGTATATTCAACTAATTGCTGAAAGTCTAGGTAAAAAACAAGGCTTTAAACGCATAGGTTTAACTCCTATTGCTTTAATTGGTGCTAGAGATCAGCATAGCTTTTTACAACTTATCATGGATGGACCCAAAGATAAAACTGTTACTTTTTTAAAAATCAAAGATAGTCAAAAATCTCCTAGTATCCCGAATATAAGCTTTAATCATTTACAAAATTGTGATTTTACTAATGAAGTTAATTTACATAATCTTTTAAACGCGCAATGCGATGCAACCATGCATGCATTAATTGCTGAAAATTTAAGTGTTGATGTAATAGAACTTGAGAAATTAGATGCTTATCACTGTGGGTATTTGATGTATTATTATGAGTTATTTACTTCTGCATGTGGCATTATGCTTGGAATTAACACTTATGATCAACCTGGCGTAGAGGTAGGAAAATTAATACTCAAAAATATATTAAGTAAATAAATTTGCTTTATTGTAAAAAAAGAGTATAATGAAAATATAATAATTATTAACATTAAAATTTATTAGATAATAATTATTATTATTTAAGAATTTTATGTTATAATTTTAAAAATAAAAAAAGGAGATAACATGTCAGTAACAAAACAATTATTACAATTACAAGCAGATGCTCATCATTTATGGGTTAAATTTCATAATTATCATTGGAATGTAAAAGGTTTACAGTTTTTTTCAATTCATGAATATACAGAAAAAGCTTATGAAGAAATGGCAGAACTTTTTGATGATTGCGCCGAAAGAGTTTTACAACTTGGAGAAAAAGCTATTACTTGCCAAAAAGTTTTAATGGAAAATGCAAAAAGCCCAAAACTAGAAAATGGTAAAGATTGCTTTACTCCTGTAGAAGTTTTAGAATTTATTAGAGAAGATTATAAATATCTTTTAGCTGAATTTAAAAAATTAAATGAAGAAGCTGAAAAAGCAAGCGATACTACAACTGCAGCATTTGCTCAAGAAAATATCGCAAAATATGAAAAAGTTCTTTGGATGCTTAATTCAACTATCCAAAATACTTGCTCTATGTAAGAATTTATAATGTTTTTTGACTTGCAAAGCTTTATTGCTTTAAGTCAAAAAACAAATTTAACTTCCCAAGAGAAACTACTCTTATAAAATTCCAAGTTCGCTTAAGTACTATTTAATAATTATAGTTTATAGCAACTCAATGTATTTTTAAACAAAAATATATCATTGAAAAATGATCATCACAAAATATTATTTAGATAAGTATTCAGCCCAAGCTTTTATGTAGGAATTTTCACTAAAAAAGCTAAATACTAAAAATCATTTTTACAATATCTATAGTTTAATTTAAAATCTACAACATGAGTTTTAAAATTCTTAACCCATAAGGGCTAAGAATTTAATGTAGATCTTCATTAAGTTTTACAGCTTTTTTATTTAAAGCTGCTATCATCACTCCACTTTGAGAGTCTTGTCTAAAATGCAAGCCATTTAGCCCTGCTAATTCTAAACCTTTGTATATATCTTTGTCAAATTTAAAATCAGGATTGATTTTTTGAAGTTCTTCTTTATTTTTTAAAGCAAATTTAGTCCCTTCTAAAACAGCAATGCCTGCATCAACGATACAATTATCCCCTAAAGGAATTCCCGTAACCGAATTTGCACCCAAAAGACAAGCTTTACCAATGCTAATAGCATTACCACTTGTACCACTTAAAACACCAAGTATAGAAGCACCGCCTCCTACATCGCTACCTTCACCCACAACAGCTGAAGAACTAATACGCCCTTCTACCATACAAGCTCCAGTTGTACCTGCATTAAAATTCACATAAGCAGCCCCTGGCATGATAGTAGTACCTGCAGCTAAAACCGCCCCCATTCTTACTTTAGAACTTTCTAAAATTCTAGTATTATCCTCAGGAATAACATGAGCTAAAAATCTTGGAAATTTATCTACATAATCAATCCTTGGATACCTTCCACTCATTTTTAAATCAATCTCATTTTCTCTTAAAAAGTCCAAATCAATAGGCTTATTATCACTCCATGCAACATTTGGTAAAATCCCAAAAGCACCTGTTAAATTTAAGCTTCTTAAAGGTACTTTTTTATTTGAAAGCAAATAAAGTTTTAAATACACACTTTCTAAGCTTTTTGGTGCTTCATCTTCAAAAATACAAACAAAAGAAAAAGCATTTTCTCTAAAATTTTCCTTTGCTGCTTTGATTGCTTCTATATTTTTATGACCTTGCTCTTGTAAAAATGGCGCAAAGCATTCAAGTGCAAAATCCAAATCTTCTTTAATCAAAGTAGCCACAAACTCACTTTCATTAAAATCAACATCAACCCCTCTTCTAAAAAAAGCTTCAAACATAACAGCTGCAGCGGCATAATTTTGCTCAAAATTAATCACACCAAAATTAGCTTGAAGTTTTTTACTAGGATCAACTTGACTTAGATCAAGTCTTGCTATAGCAAAAGCTTTAGGCTTTTTATAATTAATCCTTTGTTCGATTTGCTTGATTAAATTTAAAAATTCTTCTTTACTTTCTATTGGCATATTTTCCTCCTTATTGCGAGCACGCGCTTTTGCCATTCATTATAGGTTGAATAGCTGAATTATCTACTTTACCTTCTTGATTAACCTTTTCTATAAATTCCCAGATTTTTTCAGCAGCTTGTAAATATCTTTTTGAACTTACACTCTCAGGCATATAAAAACTTACAGGCTTACCGCTATCTCCACCTTCTCTTACACTCATTTCGATAGGAATTTGAGCTAAAACTTCACACTTATAAGCTTTTGCCATTTCTTCTGTGGTGCCTTTACCAAAGATATCATATTCTTTACCATTATCAGGACATAAAAAGCCACTCATATTTTCTATAATACCTGCAACAGGAATGTGCAATTTTTCAAACATATCTAGCGCTCTTTTGCTATCATCTAAAGACACTACTTGAGGAGTACTTACACACACACCTGCACTCACTGGCACGCTTTGAGCTAGGGTAATTTGTGCATCACCTGTTCCTGGAGGCATATCAAGCAATAATACATCAAGTTCAGGCCAAAGCACATCAGCTAAAAGTTGTTCAATCGCTTTCATGATCATAGAGCCACGCCACATTAAACCCTTACCTTCTTCTATCAACACACCCATACTCATCATATAAACCCCATGAGATAAAATAGGACGAATTTTTTGACCTACAATTTCAGGTTTGCTTTTACTCTCACCTAGCATTCTTGGTATATTTGGCCCATAAATATCTGCGTCCAAAAGCCCTACCCTTTTACCCATTTTAGCCAAAGAAATCGCTAAATTTAAAGTTGTAGTACTTTTACCTACCCCACCTTTTCCACTTGAAATCATAAGAAAATTTTTAATTTGCGGAGCGATATTTTTACCACTTCTTGAATTGCTTTTTTCTTCAGGAATTTTTGGCTGTATGATTTCTAAATTAAGCTCTAAATTTAAATCTTTTAAAACATTTGCAATGTTTAGTCTAAGTTCTTGTGCAATTTGAGCATTAGCCGAAACAATTTCGACTACAATATGAGCTTGTTTTTCATTCAAATCAATCTTTTTTACAAAACCAAAACTTACTATATCTTTTTTAAATCCCGGATATATAACTTGTTTTAGTCTTTCTTCGATTTTTTCCTTCAATTTTTCTCCTTGTTGTTTAAAATGATTAATTCTACTAACTTAAATATAAATTTTGGCTTTTATGGTGTATAATATCGTAACATTAATAAAAAATTAAGGTGTAACAAATGTTAGATATTTCCTTGATTATGCTATCAGCAGGGGAGTCATCAAGATTTAATGCTCCAGTAAAAAAGCAGTTTTTAAGACTAGGTGAACATCCATTATGGCTTTATGCAACTAAAAATTTAAGTTCTTTTTACCCTTTTAAACAAGTAATTGTTACTTCTGGTAATATTTCTTATATGAAAAGATTTGCACCTGAGTATCATTTTGTTAAAGGCGGTAATACAAGAGCACAATCATTACTTAATGCTTTAAATTTAGTACAAAGTGAATATGTTTTAGTTAGCGATGTCGCAAGGGTTTTGATTTCTAAAAACCTTTTTAATAATATTATAGAAAATTACGATAAAGCAGATTGTATTACACCTGTTTTAAAAGTAAGCGATACAGCAATTTATGCTCAAGAAGTTATCGACAGAGATAAAATAAAACTCATACAAACCCCTCAACTTTCGCGCACAAGTATGCTCAAAAAAGCTTTAGAGCAAAATGCAAATTTTACCGATGATAGCACAGCAATACAAGCTATTGGTGGTAAGATTTGGTATGTACAAGGTGATGAGTTAGCTAAAAAAATTACCTTTAAAGAAGATTTAAAAAGCTTAAATTTACCAAAACCATCTTGGGAAATTTTTAATGGAAATGGTTTTGATGTGCATGAATTTGGAGAGCAAAGAGCCTTACTTTTAGGCGGAGTAAAAGTACATGAAAATATGGGCTTGAAAGCTCATTCTGATGGAGATGTGCTAGCTCATGCACTAATTGATGCGCTTTTAGGTGCAGCAGGACTTGGAGATATTGGAGAACTTTTTCCAGATAATGATATACAATATAAAAACGCAGATTCTATGCTTTTATTGCAAAATGCTTATACTTTGGTGCAAAATTATGGATTTGAGCTTGTGAATGCTGATATTACAATCATTGCACAAACGCCCAAGATGAAAGATTTTAAAGAAGATATTGCTTTTAATATAGCCAAAATATTAAAAGTAACACCAAATAAAATCAATATCAAAGCCACCACCACAGAGCATTTAGGTTTTGTAGGAAGAAAAGAAGGAATTGCTGTTTTAGTAAGTGCGAATTTAAAATATTTTGATTGGATGAAATTATGAAAGTTTTAATAGTAGAAAATGAATTTTATTTAGCTCAAAGCATAGGTTCAA
Organism: Campylobacter sp. IFREMER_LSEM_CL1890; assembly: GCF_025772045.1. NCBI lineage: Bacteria > Pseudomonadati > Campylobacterota > Epsilonproteobacteria > Campylobacterales > Campylobacteraceae > Campylobacter > Campylobacter sp. IFREMER_LSEM_CL1890. The sequence goes on from NZ_JAKMRK010000003.1 coordinate 51,101, forward strand.
AACTTAATTCTATAGGTTATGATTGTGATATTATTGCAAATGTTAATGAGCTTGCTCATCATGATTATGAAATCATTTTGCTTTCTACTAGTATGGCTAATTTTGAACATATTGTAGAAATTTTTAAGCATAAAATTATTATTTTACTCATATCTTATATAAGCTCAGATACAGTTTTAGCGCCACTAAAAGCCGGTGCGAGTGATTATATACAAAAGCCTTTTATGATAGAAGAATTAACGCGAAAAATCAAACATTTTCAAGAATTTAAGAAAATAAATATTTTAAATCATACTTATCAGTCTTATTTAAAACATAAATTTGAGACAGCTAAATTACCAACTTTTGATTATAAAAAATTCAAATTGCCTTTGATTTTAAAAACTAATAATCAAAATTTTGCAGATCATTTTGTATTTAACTATACCAATGAGCATAATGTCGCAAATATTTACATAGATCTTTCACATCAACAAAATTTAGATAAAATCTTTAAAGATAATTGTTTATACTATCTTGTAAATTTCCAAACTCTAAAATCATCAGACAAAGAAAAAGTGTTAAACCTTGCTTTAAAAAAAGCTGTTATTATACATACAAGTACAAATGTTGAACATAGTGATTTTCAAATTTTAGAACTGGGTGAGGATGAGAAAAACTTCGAAAGTAATGGAATTTTAACTATTGATAATTATGTTAAACATATTATCATTAGTTATCAAAATGTCTTTCCTGATACAGATTTGTCAAAAAAATTAGGAATTTCTAGAAAATCTTTATGGGAAAAAAGGAAAAAATATGGCATTACAAAGAAAAAATAGTATTACAATCTCAGAAGAAGAATACGAAGTTTTATGTTTTATCAAAGAAGGAGTTTTTGGTTCTTTTACAAAATTAATGAATCAAAAAGAAAGAGATGAAGTTATAGCCACAGGAATGATACATAAACAAAAAATTCCTTATACTCTTACCTTTGCACCTGCAAGTACAAAAGAAAATAATACTGCTTTAGAAAATGCAAAAGTTGGCGATAAAATAGACTTTATTTGCAATGATAAACCCATAGGACATATCATTTTAGAAAGCAAATTTGAAAATGATAAAAATAGCAATGATATTTTTAGACCTAATGCTTGCTTGATCCAAGATTTTGGAAAAATTTGTATAAGTGGTGAATTTGAAATTTATCACAATAATATCAAAGCCATTAAAGAAGATTTTGAAAAAATCAAAAAAAGATTAAATCCTTCTAATATCACAGCCATTGTTTCAAGTTTTGATCCTTTTCATAGAGCACATGAGAGAATTTTAAGATGGGCTATAGAACAATCTGATTTAGTGATTATTTTCCTTATAGAATCCTATGAAAACAACGGATTGAGCTTAAAACTCAAAAAGCGTTGTTTTGATGTTTTTGCGCAAAATTACTTACCATCTTCTAGGGTTTTACTCATACCTTTACATAATATCAAAATTTTTGCCTCGCATTTAAACCCTGTGCTTGAGTGCGCTTTGGCTAAAAGTTTTGATTGCAATAAACTTTTTGTAGGACAAAATCATGCAGGACTTGGAATGTATTTTAATCAAAACAGAACCTTTACCGTGCTTGATGATTTTGCAAAAGATTATAATATAGAAGTTACCATACTTCCTGAATTTGTATTTTGTGATGAATGTAAAATGGTAGTAAGTACCAAATCATGTCCCCATGGAGCTCATCATCATATGAAATACCATGGTGATTCTTTAAAAAATTTACTTAGACTTGGTATCATTCCACCAGCAGTTTTTATAAGAAGAGAAATTTCAGCTTTGATTTTATCTGAGCTTTTCCCAAATCGCTTTCATAATAAACAAAATATCTATAGTAATCTTTTCCCTACACATGGTATTTTAGAGTATCGAAGCGATAAAGAATTTTATGAGCAACTTATAAAACTTCATCAAATGTCATATATGGTGTAATCATGCAAAAATTATTTTTAACTTTTTTTTATTCAGGTAGTGTTAATAAAGCTCCAGGAACCTTTGGTACAATAGCAGCGCTAATCCCTGCTTTTTTTATTTTAAGGTATTTGGGTATAGGAACTTTAATCTTGCTTGCAATTTTACTTTTTTTAATCTCTATAAAAATCATCGATCAATATGAAAAACAAACAGGCATACACGATGATAAGCATATTGTAATAGATGAAGTTGTTGGGGTATTTTTAGCCTTGGCAATTTGCGGACAGAGTGTTTTTACTTTTTTGCTTTCTTTTGTTTTATTTAGATTTTTTGATATCACAAAACCTTCTATCATAGGTAAAATTGACAAAAAAACTAAAGGTGGTTTAGGCGTAATGCTAGATGATGTTTTAGCAGGAATTTTCGCAGGATTATTTAGTGCAGTAATTTATGGAATTTTACTTAAATTTGATCTTTTATGGTTTGATATAAGCATTATGGAGATATTTTAGCTTTAAAAACACAGTCTAAAGTAACTATAAACATACCGAAAATAGGTAAAACAAGAAAGATGTGAAGATCGTGGAGCAATTGTTGATATGACTGAATAAGATCAACTTATCAAATGCAATATAATTTTTCTAAGACAAGATTTGCTTAATCTATCTTAGAAAAACCTCAACCGCAATTTTCTTATTTTTTATTACAATAAAATAATTTTAATTTTTAAAAAAAGTTAGTATAAAGGGTGCAACCCTTTAGCTTTTTTATTTAATAAATCCGCTTGCAAGAACCAAATCTTTATCGTAAAATACCGCCATTTGTCCGCTAGCAAGCCCATAAACAGGCTCTTGTAAAATGATTTTTGCACTTTTATCTTCATTAATCAAAACTTTACATGGGGTCGATCTTGATCTATAGCGTATTTTTACTTCACAATCTAGCTCTTTAGCATCAACAAATAAATTAATATTATCAAGATTAAATTCACTTATCTTAAGTTCTTCTTTTTTACCTACTATGATTTCATTTTTTTTAGGATCAATTTTTAACACAAAATGTGGCTCATGAGCCCCGCGTACCTCAAAACCTCTTCTTTTACCTATGGTATAGTGCATATAACCTTCGTGTTTTCCTACTTCTTTACCACTACTATCTCTTACAATACCTGGAATTTTAGTATCCATAAACTGATCTAAAACTTGCACATAAGTATCTTCCACAAAACAAATTTCAGAACTTTCCTTTTGTGTTGCAAAAGATTTTAAAACATCAATTGTAGAAGCAAATTTTTTCACATCTTCTTTTCTCATCTCTCCAAGAGGGAAAATCAAATATTCCAAAGCCTCTTTCTCTGCATTTGCTAAAAAATAGCTTTGATCCTTACTCTCATCAACTGCAATTTTAATCAAACCATTTTCTATCCTTGCATAATGACCTGTGGCTAATTTCTCACAACCCAAACTCTTAGCAAATTCTAAAAGCTTGCCAAGCTTAATAAAGCGATTACACAAAGCACAAGGATTTGGCGTCTTTCCTTCTTTGTAGGTATTAACAAAAGGCATATAAACTTGATTTTTAAAATCTTCTTGTAAGTCTAAAATATGATATTTGATGTCTAAAAATTTAGCAACTTTTTCAACTTTTTGTATATTTTCTTCATGATAATTAGCTTTTCCATGAAGCTTCATATAACAACCTATAATCTCATGTCCTGCTTGCTTTAACTTATAAGCAGTTACAGTGCTATCTACACCCCCACTCATTGCAACAAGAATTTTCATCTTTTTCCTTTATCATTCTTATAATTTCATCTAAATCATCACTTATACTATACTTTAACTCATCATTTTTAGATATAGTTCCAAGTTCTAGTAAAGAAGTTTTGATAAATTCATCAAGAGGTTGCCAAAATTTTTGCCCAACTAAAATAATAGGAACATCTTTTTTAAAACTAAGTTGCTTAAGAGTAAGAATTTCAAAAAATTCATCTAATGTTCCAAAGCCGCCTGGGAAAATCACAAAAGCTAGACTCTTTTGGATAAGAGCCATTTTGCGAATGGCTAAGCTCTTAAAAGTGATATTATACTCTAAAAAGTCATTTGCTTTTTGCTCAAATGGTAAATGTATATTAAATCCAAAAGATTTTAAGTGGGAAGTTTGACTTTGCATAGCGCCATGATTAGCAGCTTGCATAATACCACCGCCACCACCACTGATGATGCTATAACCCTCATCAGCTAACTTTTGAGCTAATTTTGAAGCCAAAATACAATACTCATTGTCTTCTTTTAATCTTGCAGAACCAAAAAAAGTTATAGCATTTTTTAGGTTTGGCATGTTAGCAAATTTTTCTAAATCTTGGATTATTTTTTCATTCATTTTATAACCTTTAGTTAAAATAAATTCCATTCTAGCTAAATTTTTATAATAATCTTTTATGTAATTTTTAAATAATTTTCTTTTGCAAACTGCATTAAATTAGATTTTTTTAAATTTCTAAACTTTCAAATTCACACTTTTATATATTATGCACACTTAATTATAAAAAGATTTTAATAAATTCGTTATTATTTAAATCTTTACATCTATTTTAACACCAAAAAGAATTTTCAACTCATCGCTTGTACTAAATTTACCTTCTAATAGTTTTTTACAAGATCATTTCTTATATTATCATCTTTGTAAGTTTCTTTGTTTTTACTTTCTGCTTGTATAGGTTTAAAGGGTTTTTCTTTGTCTTCTTGCATACTAATATCATTATTATTAGCAAGTAGCATTTTATCGCCCATAGTCATTTCAAATTCTTTTACAAACTCATCGTGTCTTTGTTTGAAGTCAAGATATTTAGTTTTACATTCTTCTAGGGTTAAATCTTCTTGTAAAAGTTTATTAAATTCATTCCTAAAATTAGATGCTTTTATAGTAATATCAGATCCAAGATTAAACATTTGAGAGTAAGAAGAAAAGTTCATCAATTTAATATCTTCATCTTTTATATCCCAATTATCATCTTTACCAAGATTTTTAAGTGAAGACTTTTCTATTTTATTTGGATCTTTTAAAGCATTTGACTTCATAAAGTTATTAAATTCTTGCATATCTTTTTTGCTAATATTTTCATCAAGTCTGAATATTTTAGGATTATACTCAAATTTTTTCCACGATAAGGCAAAGCACCTTCTCCTGTTACAACAGCTACTCCATGCTTGTTTATTTTAAAGTCAATATTTTTATCTTGCTTAAATTTTGAAGTATTATAGTTATAGTTTAAATTTGAATTTATACTATTTATCATGGCTTATTCCTATATCTCGAATAATTACCACTAAGAGCCATTTCCATATCATTTTTATATTTGGAACTAATTTCTTTAATAACTTGGTAATTATTTAAAACAGCACTTGAATTCACCCTATACCAAGAACCTAATTGCTCATTAATAACAGCTATGCCATAGGAAAAATATACAAATCTTTGTCCTAAATTTGATACACCTATATTTCTTTTTACTGTATAACCAAGATAATAGTGGTATGGATCATCGCCCACTATGCTCATAGTTTCCCAAAGTCTTTTTTGGTTAGCATATGTATGTTTATTATTTACCATACAATTTGTGACTTCTATACCACACATTCCACCAAATTGCCTTAATCCCTGGCTATCCCAATAATATGTATCGCCATTGTTATCTGCATAGTATCCTATTTCACTCGGTGTAGTTTTGGCAAAAGCTAAAAGCTCATCATTTGCAACTAGCTTAAAACTAACTCTATACCCACCCTTAACTTGTTTCATTTCATCTAAATTAAGAGCTTTAACCCCTTGAGAATTATCACTTATTACATATTAAAATCAATTTGTTATTTGAAACATTTATTGTTTTAATGGAAAAAATCTAAAAATATTTAGAAAGGTAACAATGAAAAAGATTTTCTTAACTTTTATGGTTTTACTTAGTTGTGTTTTTGCTAGTGATGAACTAAGTATAGACAGTTTATTTAAAAAGCAAATAGGCTTAAGAAGTATCACAAGCTTTTCTTTGCTTAGTACAGGAAATGCAAATTCTTATACACTTTATCCTAACATCATTGTAGGTGGAGATCCTAAAATTTGGAATGATACAAAGCAAGTGTTTTTAACTCAAACTTTCATTTATACCCTAACACCCAAGTTCGATATACTTGTGTCAGGGGGCGGAAGTTATGCAAGACAAGAATATAGGAATTTTCTTACGGGGGGGGGGATTTTGAAAATAAAAATCGTATAGGATTTGATAATCTTTGGCTAGGTTTTATTTATACAGGAGATAGCATTGCAGATTTAATTCCACAAATTACCTTTCAAACTGCAGTCGCTCAAAGAGAAAAAGCAATCAATCAAACCAAAAACTTTTATCTAAAATCACAAAGCTTACAAGCTAGTTTAAGGGGATATAGTGACCCTGTTGTATATAGCATTTATACCGGTTTTGGTTATAATCAATCAAGAAAATTTAAAACCCTTAAAATAGAGTATGGAAATAGTATTTATGTGGGTGGGGATTTATCTATCATACTAAGTCCTAAGATTACTTTGGATTTAGGAGCAGAGCAAAGATTTCAAACCGAGCAAAAAATCAATGGCTATCAAAATTCTGAAGTGCGTTCTATTCCAACTTTAAGTCTAGGTTCTACTTATAGCATTAATTCAGATACCGCAGTTTCTGTTAATGCTAGTTTTTTTGGAGGTGGGAGGGGGGTTCTGCTTCGCCTGATAGTATATTTGGGATAAGCTTATGGAGAAAATTCTAAAAATTTTATTATTCTTATCCATTCTTGCTTTGAGTGCAAAAGCAGAATGGGTAATCAAGTCTTATCAAGAAATTAAAAACGAAAGAGTAATAAAACAAACTTACGAGCAATCTTGCGGGGCTTCATCTTTGGCAACTTTAATCAATATACTTGATGATAAAAAGTTTGATGAGCTTAAACTTTTACAAACTATGAGCGGACAAAAGCTTTATACGGATATGGTAAGCTTTGCGATTTAAACGATACAGTTAAAAAGCTAGGTTATGAAAGCAATTCCTATCAAATCAATAGAGAAAGCTTAGACAAGCTTGTAAATATTCCAATGCTTGTAAAAATTGAAGATGACCCACGCTTCCCACATTTTGTGGTAATTATTAATCACAAGGGGAATTATTTACAAGCGCTTGATCCAAGCCATGGAGAATACATAAGCTCTAAAAGTCAATTTTTAGCATTTGGGATAGATACAATAAAGGCGGTTATGCTTTAATTGTTGCTCCTAAAAAAGAGTTAAAACCTTTCAAGCTAAACACTCCAAAATCTTTACATTTTGATTTTAAGCCTTTTAGCTTATATTGATTTTTATTGTTTTTTGATTAGAGAACTAATTTTTCATCTTAATTGCTCTAATCTTTCTTTTTTAGAGCCAATCTCAGTAATTTGTACTCCAAAATTTCCATCTACGATAACTACTTCCCCATAGGCAATCTTTTTATCACCTATTAAAATTTCTAAAGGATCATTAGCTAATTGATCAAGCTCGATAACTGAACCTATGTCCATAGTTAAAACATCCTTTAAAAGCATTTTTTTACTACCAATACGCACTCTTATAGGCAAACGCACATCCATAATCAAGCCGATATTTCTTAACTCTTCAACGCTTGCTAAGGTTTTATGGTCTTGAGTATGCTCTTCATGAGTTGTAACAATTTCTTCTAAATCGGTTTTAGTTAAAACTTTATAAATTTTCTCATCAAATACTAAGGAAATTTTCTCTTCTAAATCAGCTATTTTTACATTATATAAATATATTTTATGAAAGCCGCCAAGTTCTAGACTATCTGCAACAAATTCACAATTTTCTAAACTAAATTCCATTTTTGGAATTTCTTTTTGTGCACCTAAGGTTGTAGAAAATGCTGAAATGATATTTTGTATAGCTTCTTTAGCCGCGTCCATTTCATCTTCATTTAGCTCACTATTTTTAGAGATTTCTTCTTCTCCCATCATCCACTCACCAATTGCACTCATTAAAACCGCACTTGCTAAGATTTTGATTTTCATCTCATTATTGACACTAAAAGTAGCACTAACTAATGGCGGAGTCATAGAATCTTGAGAATTTACATCATACTCATAATACTCGCTAAATTCAGCACTTTTCCCTGTTAAGCCTTCTATTGTGCTTATGCACTCGTTGACAAATATGCCTAAAAAATCATTGATCATCTTCTTCCTCTTCTAACTCTTCATTTTCATCATAAGAATTTGCCTTTGCTCTTCTTTCATCTTCATATTTTTCAAGCATTTCTTTAATCTCATCTTTATCAGTTTTAATAAGTTCTAAGATTTTAATCGACTTTCTAAATCTATGAAGTCCTACTTGAGCTAAAAATACTTCTTTTTTATCTATGGCTACTATAGCTTTATCATCTGCACTTCTATCAAGTTTTAAAATATCTCCTTGTTTTAAATCTAAAAATTCATTTACATTGATAAAAGTTTTACCAAGCATAGCTTCATAAATCACTTCAGCACGACCGATCAAAGTTTTAAGTTCTTTGTTTCTTGACTTTTTAGCCGAAGTTTCACCCATCATAATATCACGATTTGCTAAACGGCTCAAAATACTTTCCAAATGCACAACTGGATAGCATATATTTACCATACCACTTGAATTTCCTATGATAATCTCCATTACCACCATGATAACAATCTCATTTTGAGAAACAATTTGCACAACATTTGGACTTGATTCTTTTGCTTCAACACTTGGATAAATTTCCGTAACATTCATCCAACTTTCTTTAAGTCTTTGCATAATAATACGCAAAATAGAATCAAGCAAGTTAAGTTCTATTTCTGTAAGCTCTCTTAAGGTGTCAAAACTTTCACCTTGACCACCCAAAAGCCTATCTATCATAGGGAAAGCAATACTTGGATTGATCTCTAAAACACAATTTCCATCTAAAGGCTTAATAGAAAAAACATTAAAGCTTGTCGGTGAAGGTAAAGACATCAAAAATTCACCATAAGTCATTTGATCAACTGAGTGTAGTTTAATCTCAACTATACTTCTCATCATAGATGAAATTTGCGAAGCAAGATTTCTAGCTAATTTATCATGAATTCCTTTAATAGAACGAAGTTGTTCTTTTGAAACCCTATTTGGACGCTTAAAATCATATACTACAATATCTCTTTTATCTTCTATTTCTTCTAATTTTGAAGAAGCAGCACTATCATCGCTATCATCATCAACGACTTCTAAAAGAGCATCAATTTCTTCTTGGGAAAGTATTTCAGCCATTAAACTAGCCTTTCTCTAATCTTCTTAAGCAAACGCTTATGAATTTGTGAAATTCTTGACTCGCTAATCTCTAAAATCTCTGCAATTTCTTTTAAATTTAATTCTTCATAATAATAAAGCTGTATCACAAGCCTTTCTCTTTCTTTAAATTCTTCCAAAACCGCGTTGATTTTTTCTATTAATTCTTCTTTTTCTATTTGTTCTATGATATTACTATCATTAAAACAATTTAGCTGTTCATCTAAAGGCATAACAAGCGATATAGCATGAGCTGCTCTTGCTTCTTTTACCTTTTCTACTTCTAAATTTAATCTTTGTGCTAAATACTCATCATCAGGTTCTTTTTCATTCTCTTGATAAAACTCATCTATAATAGCATCAATATCTTTGATGATTTTTCTATTGCTTCTACTCATTACATCAAGGCTTCTTAGATAATCAAGCATAGCTCCATTTACTCTTTTTCTTGCAAAACCCCAAAAATTGTCATTTTGTTCTTTATCATAGCGACGCGAGAGTTTAATCATCTCTTCTACGCCAATACTAATTAAATCATTTACATCAATACTTGCGGGCAAACGCTCTTTAAGTCTAAAAGCCATAGCTCTTAATGCGGGCATATAAGAGATGACTAAGTCATCTTGTTCTTTTTTTAGCGTAGAAGCATAAGCATTATGCGGCTGCATGTTTTACTTTTCTTTTTGAAGAGCTATCAAGTTTTTTAAGGTCTTCACGCTCTTCTTGAAGTTTTTCAAGCAAGTAATCCATTTTCTTTTCTCTTGCAGCTAATTCTGCTATAAAGCTATTATTTTCATTTTCATATTTTTCTTTATTAAAGCTTCTACCACTAATTTTATTTGCATCTACAAAAATCATAATTACTATATGGATTAACACATAAAATACAAAAGTAATCAAACAAGTATATACAACTATCTCTACTGCATCTTCTATATTAACTATGGTGAACATTAATCCTATAAAAAAACCACAAACAGTAAAAAAAGCAACAAAATTTTCTGGTCTCATCTTTTTCCTTCAATCTAAAAACGATCCAAAAGCTTTTTGAAGAAACTCATAATGCTTTTATCTCCCACATTATTAAGCACTTTTTGTTCCAACCTATACAAAAGCTTAGAAGCTATGGCTTTGAGTTCATCACTTGCATTAGTATCATCATCGCTAAATAAAGTTCTTTTTTTAATACTAGAACTAATATCTTTACTTTGACCTAAAAATCCTAAAAATTCTAAATTTAAATTATGCTTAATGTTAATATCTGCTACTTTTTTAATATTATCAAAAATTCTTAAAGCCTCATTTTCATTTCTAACTACATTAAATACCATTAATAAATTCTCTTTAGTCTTTGAAGTAGTTTTTATAGTAGCATAAGCATCGGTAATTGCGGCAGGATCAGGTACAGTTATGACAATAACCTCATCAGACATTTCTAAGAAATTCCCTATATTACCACCAATACCTGCTCCTGTATCAATGATTAAAAAGTCTAAATCATCTAAAATACTTGTTTGATTTAAAAATCTCTCATAAATATTTTTATCATTGTATTTTAAAATTTCATCGCCACTCTCACCTGGGATAAGCCATAAATTTGGCTTGACTTCTATTAGAATATCTTCTAGTGAGCATTCACCTTTTAAAACATGTAAAAGGTTTTTTTCTACACGCACATTTAAAATCACATCTAAATTTGCAAGCCCTATATCTGCATCAAAAAGCCCTACTTTATATCCATTTTTAGCTAGGATGTTGCCCAAATTTGCACTAAAAGTACTTTTTCCAACCCCACCTTTACCGCTAGTAACTGCGATAAAATGGGTATGTTTTACATTTGAGTTTTCATTTTTTACTAGATCTTTTAATTTTTCTGCTTGATTACTCATTTTCATCCCTTCTAAAACCTTCTAACACACAACGCACCAAAAAGTCGCTATTTGCTACTTCTATATCATCAGGTACTTCTTGACCTATGGAAAAAAAGCTCATCGGAGTGCTAGTTTCATAAAGCAAAGAAAACACATTTCCAAATACTTTTGTTTCATCAAATTTTGTAATGATTAAAGTGTCTATATTTAAAAATGAAAAATTATTATAAGTTTCTAATAAATCTTCATATTTTGTATTTGCTGAAAGCACTAAATTCACATCAATTTGCGCATTAGAATGCGATAAAAATTCTTTTGTTTTTTCAAGTTTTGCCTTATCATACTGTGAATTTCCGGTTGTATCTACTAAAATAACCTCACAAGTATTTAAACTTCTAATCGCATCATCTAAGTCATTTGGCTCTATACTATCAATAATAGGAAGTTTCATCATCTTAGCATATTGGAAAAGTTGCTCTACTGCGCCTATTCTATAAGTATCAAGAGTTATAATACCGGTTTTATAGCGTCTATCCCCATAAGCATAGCGAAAAGCAAGCTTTGCTAAAGTTGTAGTTTTACCTACTCCTGTTGGACCTACTAACATCATGATTTTTTGCTTTTTAATTTCACTTTCTAAACGGCATGGAAGCATATTACGCAAAAGTGAGTAAAAATACCTTTGCACTGCTTCTTGATTTGCTTTCATGGTGCTTGGCATATTTTCAATAGTCGCTTTCATAATCGCTTCTAAATGCGCTTCTTGCATGCCACTTGCTTTAGCTTGCTTATAAATACTTGCAAACTCAGGTGGTATAGCTAATTCTTTGCGTAAATCTGCCTTATCATCCCACATCATATCCACAAGTAAATTCATTTTATCATTAAGCTTGTTCATTTGTTTTTCAAAAGCTTCTATTTTTTTATCATAATTTGGATTTGGCATAGAAAAATCTTGATAGTTTGAAACCTTGCTAATTTCTGAACTAACTTGAGAAAGTTTGTTTTTTAAATTTAAAAAATTATCATCTTTTTTGCTTGTATTTAAATAAGGATTAATAGGTTTTTGCTTAGCTTTTGAAGAAAAATCAAGCACTACATCTTCTTCTTTTTTTTCATCTTCAAGTTTTGAAGCTTGAATTTTAGCCTCAGGAAAACTTGCTGTATTTGGTTTTTTCTTTGGTGGCATAGGCAAATTATTTTGTTTTAAATGCTCTTCATAATCAGCTTCTTCAATCGCCACTATAACCTCATACAAAGGCTTTTGATTGATAGTTTTTGGACGAATTTGCTTATTAGTTACTATCAAAGCCTTATCGCCATAATCTTGCTTGACCTTAGGTATAATCTCATCTGTGCTTTCAACCGTAAAAGTATGAATCAATTGTCCCATATTTTTCCTTATCTTAACAAGCCCAAAGGCAAAGTTACGCTAATTCTATCATTTACCCCCACATGAGGCACTATGCAATACTCATCTTTACGCGCTTTTTTTGAAAAATACAACAAATCTAAATCAAGCGTTCTAGGAGCATTTTTAAAAGTTCTTTTTCTTTTGAATTTAAACTCATAAAAAAACAAAACTTTTAAAAGTGCTCTTGCATGCAAACTTGTGCTTACAACCATCACTGCATTAGTAAAGTCTTTTTGCTCTTCAAAGCCAAAAGCTTTATTAATCAAAAATGGCGATGTTTGCAATACTTGCAAGCGTTTATCTTGCATTAAAAGCCTAAATAAACTCCGAAAGCGTTTTTTTTCATCTTCTATATTGCTTCCAAGTCCTATAATGGCTATGTATTTTCCTTTTTTATCAGTCTTTGAATAAAAAGGAAAAAAACGAATTTTTTCTAACCTTCTAGCCCCTTTAATCAGCAAGTTATAACACCACTGCCTTTTCTTTATCAAGATAGACCATATCTTCTATCCTAATGCCAAGTTTATCTTTGATATAAATTCCAGGTTCAATGGTAAATACCATACCTTCTTTTAGCTCATAATCACTTCTTGGACTAATATTTGGCAACTCATGTATATCAAGTCCCACTCCATGCCCTAAGCTATGAATAAATTCTTTTTCAAAACCTGCGTTTTTAATCACTTCTCTTGCGATAAAATCAAGCTCACTTGCCATCATACCAACGCGTGCTTTTTCTATAGCTTGAAGCTGAGCTTGCTTAACCACTTCATAAATTTGCATAATTTCTTTATCTTTAAAATTTGGCTTATTTTTATCAAAAACTATACCATTCTCATCAAAACAAGCCGTTCTTGTACGATCAGAACAATACCTTTGATAAACCACACCCGCATCAACTAATAACAAATCTCCATATTCTAAACATTTATCACTAGGTAAAGCATGTGCTTTAGCTGCGTTTTCATTAATAGCTACAATAGGTGAAAAAGAAAGTCCTAAAGCACCTTTTTTTTGAAAAATTTCACATGCTTTAAAATGTAATTCTTTTTCGCTTTTTCCATGGCCTTCTTGGCTGATAAATTTAGCAAATTCTTCAAAGCATTCTTTACCAAAATTTACAGCCTTTTGCAAAAGTTGTAATTCCTTGGCATTTTTTATAATGCGTTTATTTTTACTTAAGTCTAATTTTTCTTCAAAAACGATATTAACACTTTTACTAAGTTCTTTAAATTCAAAATAGCTAAAGTCTTTTGGGTCAAAACACACCCTATCAATTCCTGCTTCTTCTAAAAGCTCTCTAGCACTAGCAAAAAGATCTTGTGCTAAAACTACCTTAGCATTTTTTATCATTTCGCTAGCTTCAAAGCTATATCTTGCATCAGTAATGAAAAAAGCTTTATCTTCAAGTTTTAAAAATAAAGCATTATCGCAAGAATAGCCGCACTCATAAAAAAGTGCATTTTCGTTTTTTAAGATAAAATTCATTGATTTGCTTGTTGTGCTTTTGCTTGAGCTGCTTTATATGCATTGATTTGATCAAAAATTTGGAAAAGTCCCATTAGAGCCATATGATAACCAAAAGGACCAAAACCTACCACGCTACCTGCACAAACTGGCGCTATCATGCTTTTTTGTCTGAATTCTTCTCTTCTGTAAGTATTGCTAATATGCACTTCAATCACAGGCATATTAATCGCTGCAATTGCATCGCGGATTGCTATAGAAGTGTGTGCATAAGCAGCTGGATTAATAATCACTCCATCTACACTGCCTAAGCATTCTTGAATTTTATCAACTAACTCACCTTCAAAATTACTTTGAAAAAACTCAATCTCCACATTAGCTTGTTTTGCGGCTTGTTTCATTTGCTCGTGGATATCTTCCATTTTCATATTACCATAAATGTGAGTTTCTCTTACACCAAGCATATTAATGTTTGGTCCTTGTATCACCATAACTTTCATAATCTAACCTTTATTTAGTAAAATTTACTATATTATAACACTTTAAAGCTAAATTTTAGCTACAATTTACCTTTTTAAAGGATGGAAAATGTTTATAATAGCACCCAAAATCATCCTAACCTGTGATGATAAATTTAGTATTTTAGAAAAAAAAGCTATTCTTTTTGATGATAATATTTTAGAAATTGATACTTTAGAAAATTTACAAAAATCCTATCCAAAAGCCAAGCTTATACCAACTCCAAAAAATACCTTACTTTTACCCGCCTTTATCAACCCGCACACACATTTAGAATTTAGTGCAAATAATGGAAATTTAGTCTTTGGAGACTTTTTAAAATGGCTTGATAGCGTTTTTAATAACCGCGAGCAATTAAACGAAAAAGCCAAAGAAAAATTAATCTCACAAAATATTCATAAAATGCTAAAAAGTGGCACTGCTACTATAGGAGAAATTTCAAGCTTTGGGGGCGATTTAAACCCTTGTGTAAATTCACAAGCTAGAGTGATATTTTTCAATGAAATTTTAGGTTCAAGTGAAAATTTTATCCAAGCAAAAAAAGAGGAATTTTTAACTCGTTATGAAAAAAGCATGAGCTTTAAAACTTCTAAATTTATCCCTGCTATTTCAGTGCATGCACCCTACTCAACCCACCCAGAGCTTGCTAAATTTGCTATAAAACTTGCTAGAGAAAACGATCATTTGCTAAGCACACATTTTCTTGAAAGCAATCATGAAAACAACTGGCTAAGGTTTAAAAAAGGTGGTTTTAAAAAGAGCTTGGCTAAATTTAGCAAAAATCCTATGCCATTTTACACTCCGCAAAGCTTTTTAGAACTTTTTAAAGATCAAAGGACTTTATTTACACATTGTGTGTATTTTAAAGAATGGAATTTGCTAGATAAAAATCTGCACTCAATCACGCATTGTGCTTTTTCAAATAGGCTTTTGAGTAAAAATACTTTTAAATTAAAATCTGCTTTAAAAAATGGTATTAATATCCATCTAGGAACCGATGGCTTAAGTTCAAATACTTCTTTAAGCATGCTTGATGAAATGAGAGTAAATTTACTTATGCATGATGATTTAGAGTTAGAAAATTTTGCTAAAATGTTACTTTTAATGGCAACAAATAAAGCCGCAAAAGCCTTAAATTTAAACCTAGGTCAAATTCAAAAAGGCAAAATAGCTGATTTTAGTCTTTTTGCTTTACCAAATAGTGCAAATTTAAAACAACTTCCTTTGCAATTTATCTTACAAAGCAAAGAAGTGTTAAAACTTTTTATAGAAGGAAAAGAATGCAGATTATAAAATCATTTTTTAAAGGAATTGGAAAAACCATTTCTTATATCAACACTTATTTTAAAACCTTTGTGTTTTTATTTATCGTGTTTTTAATCCTTACTCCAAGCGGGGATAATGCCAAACTTTCTAATGCAAACCTAGCTCAAATTAATCTTAAAGGCGAAATTAGCGATGCGAGCAATCTTTTAGAACAAATTTACAAAGCCAAAGACGATAAAGCTATAAAAGGAGTTTTGCTTTTTATAGATAGCCCTGGGGGAGCTTTTGCACCAAGCATGGAAATAGCTTTAGCTATACAAGATCTTAAAGCTAAAAAGCCTGTGGTAGTCTATGCAGGTGGAACTATAGCAAGTGGAAGCTACTTAAGTGCAGTAGGAGCTGATATGATCATCGCTAATCCTGCTAGCTTTGTAGGATCTATTGGGGTAATCATGCAAGGCTTTGAAGTAAGCAATCTTGCACAAAAACTTGGCATAAATGAGCAAACTATCAAAGCAGGAAGTTATAAAGAAGCAGGAACTTTCATGCGTAAATGGAGCGAAGATGAAAAAGACTTTTTGCAAAATTTAGCCAATCAAAGCTATGAACTTTTCACACAATTTGTCGCTAAAAATCGCAAGCTAGACTTAAACCAAACAAGCTCATGGGCTGATGCGAAAGTATTTTTAGCTAATGAGGCTTTAAAATTAAAACTCATTGATAAAATAGGCAATTACGAGCAAGCCAAAAAAGAAGTAGAAAAACTAGCTAAAGTACAAAACCCTATCTGGCAAAAAGAAGATGCCATAGATAAGTTTTTAAAACGATTAGAAGAGCAAAGTGCTAGCTTTTTTGCTAACACTTTGACACAATTTTTCACACAAGTAAGCTCACAAAAAATCTACTAAGATTTAATAATCTCATAAAATCCATAAGTATCATTTTCTAAAAAGCCTTTATATAAAGGCTTTAGCTTTAAATCTAACTTAACATTTTCAAGAGTATTTAAATTCGAGCTTGAAAAAATCAAAAGCATATCTAACTCATCTTTAAAGGCTTTTAAAAAATTCTCCCCACCCTCATACATGATGAGCTTTGCTTTGCTAGGAATGCTTGTAAAAATTTCTCTTTCAGCTACGCTAAATAAAGGAATGTTTGGATCAAAACTTTCTAAATTTTGATGGCTTAGTATGCATAAATTTGGCGCTTTAGTTTGAGCTAACCTTGCATCCAAAATAGGCCTATCATGTCTTATAGTTTCTCCACCCACTACAAGCAAATCAAGCTTTGAACGCAATGTATGGGCATAGGTTCTACTTGCTTTAGAACTTACGATTTTACCATAAGCAGAGCCATTTAAAGAAAGGGCTAGTTTAAAAAATTTAAAACTTGATTTTTGCCATTTTAAAAAAGGCTTTAAAAGCTCTTTGGCTCTTTGCTCGCAAATTCCCATGTGAACTTTTATGCCCTGATCTTTTAAAAACTCTGCTCCACCACTTGCGAGCTTATGCTCATCCTTAGTAGCAATAAAAACTTCACTAAAACCAAGTGTGCTAAAAAGCTTTGCACAAGGTGGGGTTTTGCCCTGATGATTGCAAGGTTCTAAACTCACATAAGCACTAGCGCCTTTTAATAACCCCTGATGATTTTTGCAAATAAACTCATGCAAATCATTTGCATTTTGTGGTAAATCTAAATTTGGATTAAGTGCTTTTAAGGCTTTACTCACTGCTTCAAGTTCTGCATGAGCCTTGCCTGCTTCTTTGTGTGCTTCTATGCTTAAGATTTTGCCATTTTTGTCTAAGATCACACAACCTACGGCTGGATTAGGGTAGGTTAAAAGCTGATATTTCCAAGCTTCATCTATGGCTAAATTCATATAAAATTCGTGATTCATACTACTTCCTAAAAAGGTAAAGGTGCAAAAAATACCTTAAGCTTTACATGCTCATCACAAGCTTTTAAAAAACCTTGTGCTAAAAACTTAATATCTTTAGTTTTTAATTTCTCTCTTAAGTCAAAAGTTCTCTCACATAGAGGATAAATGAGATAAATTTCCTTTATCTCGTATTTATTTACATAAGCAAACATTTGATATAAATCACTTTGCGATATGCCATGCTTTTTCTCATCTTCACTATCATCTAGAATTTTCCATTTGGTATCTAAGATCATTTTATTTTCTATATATAAATCAGGCTTTAACATAAAACATTTTTCATCATTTTTTGAAATTAGATACTTTCCATGACTTTGGGCTTTTATATTTTTACTAGGATTGGCGAGTTTAAACATATAAGCCACGTAGTTTTCAAAAAGTTTTTCCATAGGAAAAAGCAAAGCAAAAGCTTCGTTTTTGCCTTTATATGGAGCAAAGCTTTGATTTTGCAAAAATATCTTACACCAAGAAAGTATATTTTCATAATAATCAAAATGTCTTGAAATTTTAAAACTAAAATCTTTTTCATAATTTGTAGAAAATTCTACCTCATCAAGCATTTGCATAGCTTTGATGATTTTAAATTTATTCAAGCTTGTTTTGGATTTTAAAAAATTTAGCGTTGATTTTATCAAGCGATTTGGAGCTATGTCTAAAACAAACTCATCGCTACTTGTGAAAAATCTTTCTTTGTGTATTAAATTTGATTTTATATGCTCATTAAAAAGTAATTTTCCTTTTAAGAAAGCTCTGTTTTCTTCGCTACTTACATAAGATCTCATCAAACCTTTTTTATACACACTATCAAATTCATCTAAAAACATCGTGATAAATACTTCAAACAAAGGCATTTTAGCAATTTGCAAAGATGAAATTTGAGATTTTTTAAAAGGGAAATTTTTTAAGGTTGTTAGCATGTTAATTAAAAGATTTTTGGGGTTGAAATTTATCTCTTTTATACTATACCATTTTTTTATTTTAATGTTTTTCACAATTTTATATTCTTGAAAATAGCTAAAATTAGTATATAATTTATTACCATTGCTTATTGTATAGGCATAATTTAACTTGCTCTTTGAAACTTTCAAAGATTTATCTTTTTTTTCTTTATAGCTATCCAAATTTGTGCATTTTGGCAAAATTTCTAAAACACCGCTTTTAGTCTGTATAATGCCGACATAATTTTTAGCTTTTAAGGCGTTTTTACTTTTAAAGCCTAGAAGACTTTCATTATTTTTTGCGAAGTCTTCTAGCTCTTTATAAAATATTTCAGCTTTTTCTTTGAAAATTTCTTTTAAATCTTCTTTAGAAAAATCTTGGTATTCGATGATAGAAAAGGTGTTATTCATTTTCGTTTTTTGTTTTATTTGTTATTTTATCATCATATATTGCTTGATATGTTTTTATATCGTTCCAAATTTCATCATCAAATGGAGCGATAGTATAAATATTTCTCTCATTATCAACATTATATAAATTCTTTTTTTGAAGATATTTATCATCTTTTTTATCTTCAAAAATCATACCATTATCATTTAAAACTGCATTTATCAAAGCATAATCATTGTAAAAATACTCTTGCAATAGCGGGATAATTTTATTTTGAAAAATACTTTTTAATTTTGAAATACTCAAAACATACCAATCTTCTTTATATTTACCTGGTTTGATCCAATTATTTTTATCAAATTTAACAGCTTCACTTATAAAAAATGCATGTCCTATTGTTTTTTCTCTATCTAATAAAAACTCAATTCTCTTGTTTATACTTATCAAGATTTTTTGAAGTATTTCTGCATCGCCTTCTGTTTTACGATCATCACCCAAATAATCTTCATCTTTATTTGGATTTTCAACATTTTTACACACAAATATATTATAAAGCAAATTAGGTTTAGGCATCATCTCGATAAATTCAAAGCGTCTTCGCAAAGCTGTATCAAGTGAAGTTATACTTCTATCGGCTGTATTCATAGTACCTATGATATAAACATTCTTAGGCACTCCAAATTCTTCACCGCTATAAGGCAATCTTGCTCTCAACTCTTCTTTTTCACCTATCCTTTTACTAGGTTCTATCAAGGTTATAAGCTCACCAAAAATTTTACTTACATTACCACGATTAATCTCATCTATGATGATTATAAAATTCTTTTTTGTATTATCTTCTACAATCTTTAAATCATTAAGATTATCTTTCGCCTCATTAAGATTGCTTGACTTTATCTTTTCTAATAAATCATTAGGGCTAATTCTATATAACTCATAAACAGTTTTTTGTACTAAAATTTTATCACTATTTAAATCAAGAATGTTTATTTCATCATCTTGAGAAATCCAACTAACTTCTCTATATGTTTGATATTCTTCATCTTCATTATATTTAACATCGCTTGTAATAACTCCAATACCTTTTATAGTTGTTGAAGTATTAAAAACACATACCAAATCCCCTATTTGCATGTAATCCACAAAACTTATTATACTATTTTTATTATTTGAACCTAAATTTAAAAAACGCTCATCTTTATTTTTTGGAATATCATTCCAACCTATACAAATTTTATTTTTTTCAAAACACTCATCTCTTAATGAAGCATTAGCTCCTAAAGAAATTTTCCAAACTTTTGAATTTTTATCAATAGATATATCTTCATTATTTATAATTTTTCTTTTTTTATCCAAAGCTTTTTTACAAAGTTCTTTAAAAATTCCATCTTTTATTTCGTATTCTACTTCCTTAGAATTTTCTCTATCTATGCGAGGTTTTATACCTTCTATAAATTCTTCATACCCATAGCTTTGATGGAAAGTAGTAAAAACTATTTGCCCTTTTTCTACATACTCATCAAATAATTTTTTTCTATTTACCCTATCATCTTCGCTTGGAATTTGTATTTTTTCTTCATTTGATATAATCTCTAAAGCTTTATCTATCGTATGATAAGTTTTTCCTGTCCCTGGAGGTCCATAAAGAATTTGATTTAAAGGCGGATTTTGATTTTC
This sequence comes from Campylobacter sp. IFREMER_LSEM_CL1890, assembly GCF_025772045.1. Lineage (NCBI taxonomy): Bacteria > Pseudomonadati > Campylobacterota > Epsilonproteobacteria > Campylobacterales > Campylobacteraceae > Campylobacter > Campylobacter sp. IFREMER_LSEM_CL1890. The sequence goes on from NZ_JAKMRK010000003.1 coordinate 71,877, forward strand.
TTTTTTACTTAATATTTCATTTCCATTATTTCTTATTTCTTTATTATTGCTTATAGATAAAGCATTTCTATCTTGAATTTCATTTAATGGCAACTTTGCAAACCATTGCATATTTTCTATGATTTTATCAACAATCACTTCAATATCATTATTTAAATTTAGATAATTAAAAGCCACATTATTGAACTTTGTATTATATTCGTCAACTTTATTTTTTGCAGTATAGTTAATTATTACATCCTCGCTCTCTCCGATACAAACTATGATTTCTCCATTTTCTCGCTTTATGCCGCAATACACATAAACACCATAAGATGCCTTATACTCTTGCGTATCCATTCTTACAAATATAATCCAAGGAATTTTAGATACAGTTCCTTGTCCATAACTTAATTTTACATAAAAACCATAGTTTTTTAGAAAATCAAAATTAATTATTTCGTCCTTAGAAGATAACTTAGTACCGCCATAAGCGTTATGAAAAAAGTCTACTAAATACTTTTTAAACTTATTTTTATCATCAGATGGCAATGCAATCATAACATATCCTTTATTTTTAATAGTTTTTAAAACTATTATCCAATATTATAAAATGGATCTAACTATATTATATATATTTTTACTTTATATTAAACTTTAATTATATAAAAGATAGGTAAAAATTTAGAATTCTAAATTTTTTACCATTGTATGAAGGTTTTAGCTTTTTTTATGTCACTAAAATTTATAGTAGTCTTTTCTTGAGTTTCTAAATTTTCTAAAGTGATATTTTTATCATTTACAGCGATGATTTTTGCTTCGATTTTTTCTTTTTCACTAGTGGTGACTTTTACAAGTTCATTAATGCTTTTTGCAAAATGCTCGATTTTACTAAGTTTTCTTTCAAGCCCACAGCTTGATACTTCTAAAAAATACTCCCCACTCACAGGTGGCTCTACATCAAAAATAGGCGATAAAATCTCACTAAGCCTAGCACAATCATCAAGATTTACTCCACCTTCTTTTTGCACATAAATTCTATAAATCTTTCTACTATTTTCACTTGTTAGCTCATCATCATAAAAGCTAAGTCCTGCTTCTTTACAAAGTGCTTCAAGATTCATTTTGTTCCTTTTTGATTTTTTCAAATAAAGCATCCATATGATTTTGATACTCTAATCTATCATCAAATTTAAAGTGAAAATTCGGACATCTATACCACCCTTGCTCACTCATGCAGTAATTTTGCAAAGCACGGGCGGCTTTTTTAAGTTGATTGAGTATGATTTCTTGCTCTTGGGTATTAAAAAACATTTTATCTAAATACACAAAAGCATCATATCTGCCTTTTTTACACTCTACATCCACTACGCACAAGTTTTTTAAAACTTCGTTGTCTAAATTTGCTAAAGCTTCTGGTATAAGCTCTTTTAAAATGCTTTCTGTGCGTAGCTTTTTGATTTCAGCTGGGTTCATAGGCTTACTTGTTCCTCAACTTCTTTGTAGCTTTCTATATAATCGCCCACTCTCATATCATTACAACCTTCTATGCCTACACCGCATTCATAGCCTTTTGCAACTTCTCTTACATCATCTTTAAAGCGTTTGAGCGAGCTTACATTACCTTCAAATACCACAACCCCATCTCTAATGAGCCTGATTTTCGCGCCACGATTGATTGTGCCTTCTGTCACCATACAACCTGCGATTTGGCCTAATTTTGGCACACTGATCACTTGACGAATTTCAGCTTGACCAAGTTGTTCTTCAGAGATAATAGGACTCATCATACCACCTAGTAAAGCTTTTACATCATCAAGCAAATTGTAAATAACATTATAAGTTTTTATCTCTACGCCTTTATCTTTGGCACGCTCTTTAATCTCACCAGTTGGGCGTATATTAAAACCTAAAACAATAGAATTTTCACTCGCACTTGCAAGCTCTATATCACTTTGAGTAATCCCACCTACTCCACTATGGATGATATTAACCTTAATCTCATCGTTTTTAAGTTTTTCTAAACTAGCCTTAATCGCTTCAAGTGAACCTTGCACATCTGCTTTTAAGATCACAGGAAGGGCTTTTAAATTACCTTCTTTGATTTTTGCACCAAGCTCATCTATACTTACTTTAGTGGATTTGCTTAGTTCTTTTTGGCGGTTGTATTCATGGCGTTTATTAGCATATTCTCTTGCTTGCTTATCACTATCTACAGCTATTAGAGTTTCTCCTGCATCGGCTACTTCACTAAGACCTATGATCACCCCGCACTCACCTGGACCTATTTCTTTTAAAGCTTTGCCTTGATCATCACTCATAGCACGCACTTTACCATAAGCTTCCCCTGCTACGACTGTATTTCCTACTCTTAAAGTACCATTTTGCACGATGATAGTAGCCACAGGACCTCTACCTTTTTGCACTGAAGATTCTATAATACTTGCTTTAGCATGGGCTTTTGGATTTGCTTTAAGCTCTAAAATATCAGCTTGTAATAATACAATTTCAAGTAAATCCTCTATACCATCACCTTTTTTAGCTGAAACTGGCACAAATTCATGGCTTCCGCCCCATTCTACTGGCATGATGTCCATTTCTGCTAGTTGGGTTTTTACCATGTCAGGATTTGCGTTTTCTTTATCCATTTTATTAATAGCAATGATAATAGGTACATTGGCTGCTTTTGCATGATTGATCGCCTCTTTAGTTTGTGGTTTTACCCCATCATCTGCAGCTACTACGATAATAACAATATCCGTTATACTAGCTCCCCTTGCACGCATAGCAGTAAATGCCTCATGGCCTGGAGTATCGATAAAAGTGATTTTTCTACCATTTTTTTCCACCATATAAGCGCCAACATGCTGAGTGATCCCACCTGCTTCGCCACTTGCAATACGTGATTTTCTTATATAATCAAGCAAAGAAGTCTTACCATGATCCACATGCCCCATGATAGTGATAACCGGGGCTCTTTGGCTTAAATTTTCTTCTGTTTGATTTTCATCATAATCTTTTACATAATCAAACTCATCAGCCTCATCAATGATATTAATCTCCACTCCAAATTCAGCTGCAAGAATTTCTATAGCATCCTCATCTAAAAAGTCATTTTTAGTCGTCATCATACCAAGCATGAAAAGTTTAGAGATAACTTCTCCGGTGTTTTTACCAAGTTTTTCAGCAAATTCATACACACGAATTTCTTTAGGTATGCTTACACTTGTTATAGCTTCACTTTCTTTTTTCTCTACCTTTTTAGGTGGTTTTTTACGACTTCTTCTTTGTATACCACCCTCGCCAAATGGGTTGATAGAGTTATTTAAAGATTGCTTTAAGATATTTGGTTGTTTTTTGTTTGCTGGTTGTGCTGGTTTGTTTTCTTTCACACTAAAATCAGGTAAAACTACCATATCGTCATCTTCTAAAGAAATATCAGCAAAGTCTTTATCTCCTAAAAGATCCATTTTAGTAGTGTTTTCTTTTTTACTTGTCGCAGGATGATTTTTCTTTTCTTTTTTCTTTCTTTTTAAATTCTCATCTGAATTTGAAAAAATCATACTAAGGCTCAAGCCTTGAGTATTTTGTATATTAGATTTTTCTTCATTGTTTATTTGGTTTTCTTTGCTTTCTTCTTTTTTCTTTTTAACGATAACTAAACCTCTTCTTTTAGCTAAATTTAAATTAGAGCCTAGTTTTTCATCGAATTTAATTTCTTCTTTTTTTTCCTCTAATGCTTCATTTTTAATAGGATTTTCAGGTTGCTTTTCTTCTTTTTTACTTTCTTCTTTCTTTTCATTTGTTGTTTTAACAGGAGTTTTTGTTTCTTTTTTAGTAGTTTTTTTCTCTTCTTTTTTGCTTTCTTCTTTTTTAGTAGTAGTTTTTTTAGTCGCACTTTCTTTTTTAGGCTTTGCCACTTTTTTTACCACATCTAGTATTTCACCTGATTGTACATATTGATAAATCGCTTCTGCGATTTCAGAAGATACTTTTTTGTTAGGGGATTTTATATCCTCTAAGCCTATTTCATTGGCTTTTTCTATAATTTCTTTACTAGTATATCCTAACTCTTGAGCGATTTCGCTAATCTTTACATCTGTCATTAAAAAATATCTCCTTTAAATCCTGCTGATTTATACTGCCATAAAAATTGCCTTTGCAAGCTCTCATAAAAGCCTTTTGCAATGTTTTTTCATCTTTTTCAAAACATGGATTACAAATATATAAACTCCTACCAAATTCCACTTTAGTGATAATTTGAGAATTTTTTATTTGAAATTGATGCAAACTTTGCTTTTCATAACGACCTTTGCAAACAATGCACATTCTAATGGGTATATGGTTTTTCAAAATTATATCTTTTTTTTGGAATTTTTAGCAAATTTTAAAGCCCTCATCGTCAAATTCTAAAAGCTCAACTCTAAATTTAGCAAATTTATTTTTGATTTTTTCTTTGATTTGTTTAGCATCATCTTTATAAGCTAGAGTGAAAAAACTCGAACCTGAGCCTGAAAGCGTGCTCATGAGAGCATTATTATCTAAAGCTAATTTTTGTACTTCAAAAAGCTCAGGTAAAAGTTTCATTCTTTGATTTTGATGAAGTTTATCTAAACTTGCATATTTTAATAAATCATATTTTTTCTCTAAAAAGCAAGCAGTTAAAAATGAAGCATGACAAAGATTAAAAACAGCATCTTCTAGATTAATTTTTTTAGCTAAAACTGTTCTTGATTTTTGAGTATTCATCGCTACATTTGGTATAGTTATAACAGCTTGTAAGTCTTTATCTACTTCTTTTTTTATAGCTAAGACTTTTTGATTGTGATTTAATGCACACACAAAACCTCCAAGAGCTGCTGGAGCTATGTTATCTGGATGATTTTCATATTTTAAAGCTTCATTTAAAATGATATTTTTATCTGCTTTAAATCCGCTTAATTCATAAGCACAAGCAATAGCTCCAATTATTACAGCAGAAGAACTTCCCATACCTCTTGCTAAAGGGATATTATTTTGAAAAACAAAACGAAAATTATCTTTTTTACCGCTAAGTCTTTGATAAATTTCATAAAAAATATTAACAAAAGTATTATTTTTTTTAAGATAGATATTATTTTCACCTTCTCCATGTATGTTAATACTAAAAAATTTAGATTTTTCAACTATAGTTTGATTAAAATGTTTTAAACTCAAGCCCAAACAATCAAAACCAGGACCTAAATTTGCACTTGTCGCAGGAACTAAAATTTTCATTTTTTACCTTAATTAATTGCATCTAAAACATAAAAAGGTGTATTTTCTTTGCTTAAATTTAAACCTTTTAAACTTTGAGGCATAAAAAAACTTCCTGCTTGTGTCTTCTCTAAAATAATTTCACCATTGTCTTTTTTTACAAAACATAAATGTTTGTTTGCAGATATAGGAGTGTTGTTATTTAACTCAAAAGCACTGATTGCTTTTAAAGGAATGTTTTTGACTATGGCTAATGTCTCAAAAGAAACATAAGAAATTTTTATACCCATGTAAGAACCTGGCCCATGTACATAAATAAGCTTTTCAAACTCATATTGTGAAAGTAATTCTTGCAATATTTTTGGTAAAACCTCGCTAACTTTTAAATCACTTTCAATGGTATTTAACAATAAATCATTTTCATAAATACCAAGCATTAAAGGTTTTGCTATGGCATTTAAAAGCAAAGTAACCTTTTTTATGCAAAAACCTTTTCATAAACCTTATGTGTGCTTTTTTCTAAGCTTACCACTTCATAGATACTAGGATCTTTTAAAAGTTCTTTAGTTAAAAGATGATTAAGCTTGTGTGAACCTGCATAAGAAGTATAATCTCCAAAAACTCTACATCCAAGCAAGGTTAAATCCCCAATAGCGTCTAAAATTTTATGACGCACAAATTCATCCTTAAAGCGCAAACCTTCAGGGTTTAAAATACGATTATCATCAATCACAACAGCATTTTCTAGGCTTCCACCAAGACCTAAATTCATAGCTCTTAAAGCTTGAACATCCTTTAAAAACCCAAAGGTTCTTGCTCTTGCTATTTGCTCTATGTAGTTTTGTTTGCTAAATTCAAAACAATAATTTTGTTTGCCTATAATAGGATTATCAAATTCGATTGTATAGTTTATAATAGGCATATCCGTAGGACTTAAACGCACAAATTTATTGCCTTCTTTTACTTCTACACTTTTTTTAATCACTAAAATTTTTTTTGCCGCATCAAGCTCTTTTATACCTGCTTCTTCAAGCATCATACAAAAACCTATACTGCTACCATCCATTACAGGAGCTTCATTTGCGTCTAAAACTATACGCACATTATCAATACCATAAGCATTAATCGCACTCATTAAATGTTCTATAGTAGAAACATAACCCCTATGATCGCCTATTACAGTAGCCATTTGTGTATCGATGACATTTTCAGGCTTTGCTTCATAAGAAATTCCCAAATCACTTCTATAAAACACTATACCACTACCAGCTTCTAATGGCTCTAATTTTATACTAATAGGCTCACCCTTGTGCAAACCTATACCAACACCTTTAACTTCTTTTGCTATTGTTGTTTGATTCATTTTTATTCACTCAAAATTCTTTTTTTGCTTGATTCTAATACATTATAGATATTTTCTTTTATCCATTTTGCATCTTGCCATTGCTCAGGACGCACTTCAACACCTTGCACCAAAACACCAAAATGCACATGATCTCCAAGCGCTAAGCCTGTAGTGCCTGTAGTGCCTATAACATCACCTGCTCTAACTCTATCACCCACATTTACATCCACATTAGTGCAATGTCCATAAAGAGTATAAATCCCAAAACCATGATAAATAATAATATTTAGTCCATAAATTCCATTTTCTTGTACAAATACCACTTCACCATCATTATTGCTAATGATAGGCGCTTCTTTTACACTTGCTAAATCAAGCCCCATGTGATAAGAGCTACTAAATGCTTGATTATTATAAGAATAAAACCTATGATCAGCATAATCAGCTACTTTTTGGCCATTTTTTAAAGGCTTGAAAAGATTGACTTTAAAATTATTAATCATGGTATCAGGAACTTTACTCGTAATATCATGAATGATAACTTCATTAGAAGCTCTTAAGTCCTCATTAACAAATTTAAATTTTTCAAGCCTGCTTAACTCTCTATCTTTTGGAGCATATTTTTGTGCTAAAAATTCAATCTTTCCATCTAAAAATCTATCACTTACTTTTATATTAGATACTCGGTATTTTTTATTGGTAAAATAATATCTAATTCTTTGTTTGTTTACATTACCTGCTTTATCTACTGCTACTACATAAGCTCTAAAATGCTCATCGGTTGCCTCCCAAGGAATCAACGCAGCATAATATCCTTCTTTCACATAAGGAGTTGCTTTAAAAATTTTGTCTTTATCAGTTGTGATATAAACTTCTTGTAAATTCTCATCACTTGCTTTAAATACCACACTACCTACTCCACCTTGTTCGATTTGATAAGAATTGTCTAAAATTTCTACAAATGGTTTTTTGGTATCAATGATAACTTTCACTTCTTTAAGCGCTTGATTTCCTAAAAAGAAATTCCAAAAACTACTATCACTTGCTTCTATTACAAGCTTATAAGAATCAACATTTTCTTTATAAGCTGGTTTTGGTAGTTTTAAATCAAAATGGACACTTTTTTTATTACCTTTAACATGTTCATTAACAAGCATTTCACCATTTAATTCATTTGCTTTAAATAGTGTGACTTTAACATCTTTTAAAACGCTTTCATCGCTTATTTCTATAGATATAGGATCTGTTAAATTGCTATAAATAATATCTGATTTTGTTTGGATTAATGGAGGATTTTTTTCAAACAGCTTTGTATTTAACACAAAAACCCCAAAGGCTAAAAGTATTAAAAAAACTAGAAAAATCCATTTTTTATTTGATCTTTTACGCGTAAAAACCATATTCTCCACTTTCATTGTATAATTTTTGTAAAAATATATTATGCTTTAGCAAATTAAGGGTAAATTATAAAAAAATTTACAAAATTTCTCTTAACTTATTTGCACTTTTAATCCAAGCTTCAAGTTCATTTATATCACATTTTTCTATCATTTTTTTACACTCTTGTAATTCTTTTTGAAATAAATCAATAGAATTTAATAAATTTTGTTTGTTTTGTTCAAAAATACCACTCCACATTTGAGGGTTTGATTTTGCAATTCTACACATATCTTTAAAAGAAGGACCTCCTAGGTGGGCTATATTTTTTTTATTTTCTTCTTTCATCACAAAATTTGCCAAGGAAAAACTAATCACATGCGGTAAGTGTGAAATGATAGAAGCATGATGATCATGCGCGATACTATCCATAAATACAAGCTTCATTCCTAAATCTGAAAAAATTTCTATAGCCCTTTTTTGATGAATATGATCAGCATTTTGCACATCACATAAAACACAAACTGCATTTTTATACAAGTCTTTTATAGCTGCATTTGGACCGCTATTTTCAGTTCCTGCCATAGGGTGAGCTGCGATAAATTGACTTTGTAAATCAGATGGTAAATTTTTAATAATTTCTTCTTTTGTACTTCCAAGCTCAATGATAGTGCAATCTTTAGAAATATCTTGAAATTCTTTTAAAATTTTTACAATAGCTCTTACAGGGATAGCTAAAAAAATCACATCACATTTTTTTAACTCTTCAAATGAAACAATTTTATCTATTAATTTTCGCTCTAGCGCGATTTGTTCAAATTCTTTGTTTATATCATATCCGCAAACTAAATCTATTAATTTATTCTCTCTCAAGCTAAGGCCCAAAGATCCACCTATTAAGCCAAGTCCGATTATACCTACTTTCATAAATTTTCCTTAAAAAGCATTAGTTAAAAATATTTTGGTATTATAACGATTTTGTATATAAAAATTTAGGTAAAATGATGAAAAAATGGTTTGTTTTCTTTGCACTCTCAAGTTCTTTATGTGCAGCTACGATTAAAGATATAAAATTTGAAGGCTTATCGCAACTTTCTAAAGAAAGTGCTATTGCGATTTCTAAATTAAAAATAGGACAAAAAATCGATCCTGCTAGTATAGATACAGCAATTAAAAACCTTTTTGATAGAAATTATTTTAAAGATATAGTAGTAGAAGAAAAAAATGGGGTACTAATTTTTAAAGTAATAGAAAAACCTTCCATTGGAAAAATAGACATTCAAGGTATAGCAAGTAATGATAGAAAACAAATAGAAAGTCTTGTTGGTTTAAAACCTGGAATTTTATATGATGAAAATTCAGCTAAAGACGCAGCTGAAAAAATCAAACTTTTTTATCAAGCCAAAGGTTTTTATGATACTGTTGTAGAAATCAAAGATGAAAAATTAAGTAATTCAAGCTCATTAAAACTTACTTTTGTTGTAAATCGTGGGGAAAATATCATCATAGAAAAAGTACATTTAAGTGGTGCAAAAAATTTAAGTTATTCAGATATTGAACCTGCGGTAGCAAATAAACAAAGAGAAGCCCTAGGCTGGATGTGGGGCTTTAACGATGGTAAGCTTAAAATCTTTGATCTTGCAAATGATAGCTCAAGAATTTCAGATGTATATTTAAAAGAAGGTTATCTTGATGTAAGCGTATCTCCTGCTTTTTTAAATACTTATACAGATACTTATCAAGCTGATTTAACTTATTTTATCAACGAGGGTGAGGTTTATAAAGTTAAAGGGATTAAAATTTTTAATCCTATTTTTAGTGATGAAGAAAATGAAGCTTTAGTAAATGATTTAAAATTAAGTGTTGGAAAAATAGTTAATATAGAAAAACTAAGAGAAGATATAAAAACTATAGAAACAAAGACGGCTGATTTGGGTTATGCTTTTGTACAGGTTATACCTGATATACAAAAAGATAAAGAAAACCATGAAGCTGTGATTATTTTTAAAGTCATACCTAATGAAAAAGTATATGTTAGAAATGTTGAAATTTCAGGTAATACTAAAACAGTTGATAGGGTTATTCGTAGAGAGCTTTATCTAACCGAAGGCAATCTTTATAATAGAACTGATTTAATAGACTCAAGAAATGCTCTAAGAAGAACTGCATATTTTGAAAATGTAGATATTAAAGAACAAAGAGTAGATGATACACATATTGATTTGATAGTAGAAGTCAAAGAAGCTTCAACTGGAGCTATTTCAGGTGGTATTGGTTATGGAACTAGTGATGGAATTTTACTTAGTGCTTCATTATCTGATGCAAATATCTTAGGCTCTGGCATGAAAGGAAGTGTAAGTATAGACAAAGGCGATGATACACTTTCAGGTAGAATATCTTTAAGAAATCCTAGAGTAAATGATAGTGATTATTCTCTTGGAGGATCATTATATTCAGATCGTTTAGAATGGGATAGTTATGATGAGAGAAACTATGGTTTTGATATAAGTGTTGGTAAAACTTTGGGAAGATACACAAGCATAGATTTAACTTACAATCTTGAGCAAAGTGATATTTATCATTTGAGTGATCGCTTAATCGCTCAAGGATATAAACTTGGAAAAACTTACAAAAGTTCTATCACTCCTTCAATAGTATTTAACAATACAGATGATTATTATCTACCAAGATCAGGTTTTATCGCTTCAACCTCACTTGAATATGCAGGCTTAGGTGGAGATCAAGAATTTATAAGCTCTACTACTAAATTTAATTATTATCAAGGCTTAGAAGAATTTATAGGTTGGGATTTGATTTATCGCTATAAAGCAAGTTTTTATAAGGTATGGGATCAAGGTTATTTACCTATCAATGAGAAATTATACCTTGGAGGCATAGGAACTATTAGAGGTTTTGATAGAAGAAGCGTGAGTCCTAAAAACGAATGGGGTGATGAAACAGGTGGTACAGTGGCTTTTGCTAACTCTGTAGAGCTTAGTTTTCCAATCTTTGATAGAATCAAGCTAAGAGGAAGTGTATTTTTTGACTATGGTGCCATAGGTGAGAGTTCTTTAAGTCAAATTCAAAGATGGAGTACAGGTGTTGGCTTTGAGTGGCTAACCCCACTAGGTGCTTTAAATTTAGTTTTTGCTAAACCATTTAACACTAATTCAAAAGACGACTTAAGCAAATTCGAGTTTATGTTGGGTGCAAGATTTTAAAAATACTAAAATCTTGCTATAATTTTGAAATTTTATTTTAGGTAGAGATAATGAATTTTTTAGATATTTTTTCTAGTATAAGACGCAAACAAGCCGCTCCAAGCGAAGCTCCAAATCACTGGGTAAAATGTAATTCTTGCCATGCGTTAATGTATTATAAAGAAATAGAAACTTGTTATAATGTTTGTCCTAAATGTAATTTTCATATGAGATTAAATCCTTTAAAACGCATCGAGCTACTTAGTGATGAAGATACTTTTGTAGAAATGGATAAAGATTTACATGCGATTGATCCGCTTAAATTTGTTGATAGTAAATCATATAAAAAAAGATTAGCAGAAAATGAAGAAAAAACAGGAAGAAAAAGCGCTATAATAAGCGGCGAGTGCAATATAGATGGCATTAAAACTCAATTAGTTGTTTTTGATTTTTCTTTCATGGGTGGAAGTTTGGGCTCAGTAGAAGGTGAAAAAATTCTTAGAGCGATTGAAAGAGCGATTGAAAAAAAAACTCCTGTTGTTATAGTGAGTGCAAGTGGTGGAGCTAGAATGCAAGAAAGCACTTATTCTTTAATGCAAATGAGCAAAACAAGTGCGGCATTAAAGCTATTAGCAGAAGAAAAGCTTCCCTATATTTCTGTCTTAACTGATCCAACTATGGGTGGAGTGAGTGCATCGTTTGCTTGGCTTGGAGATATCATTATGGCTGAACCTGGTGCCCTAGTAGGTTTTGCAGGAGCTAGAGTTATCAAACAAACTATAGGTACTGATTTACCAGAAGGCTTTCAAAAGGCCGAATTTTTACTTGAACATGGATTAATTGATGCTATTGTAGAAAGAAGTGAACATAAAAAATTTATAGCAGATTTTTTAAGATTTTTTTCTAAAAATTAAAAATGCATATTAATCTTTTAAGCATTCAAAAAAACAATAATAATGAATTCAGTAAAATAGATGAGCACTACACCAAGCTCATCAAAAAATTTTGCAATTTTAATGATATTTGTATTTTTAACAGTAAAATTAATTTAGCACAAAATACCAATACCATAGAAGCAAAAAAATCTTATACAAACGCGCTAAATCCTTATAAAAAAGGTTTTTGCATAGCTTTAGATGAAAATGGTAAAGAGCTTACAAGTGTAGAATTTGCTAAATTATTACAAGATAAAAATGAAATTTCTTTTTTTATAGGCGGTGCTTATGGCCTTGAAAAAGAATTCATCGCACAAATGCATACAAGCATAGCTCTTAGCAAAATGACTTTAGTGCATAAATTTGCTAAAACTATGCTTTTAGAACAAATTTATCGTGCATTTTGCATTAATACAAATCATCCATACCACAAATAGGAGCATTTATGCAAGAGTTAAATCTTGAAGAATTTAAAAATATATTACTTCAAAGACAAAAAGAAATTTTACAAGAACTTCAAGGTAATATAGACAATATCCATGATCTGCAAGATAGTGAACCAAGAGATGAAGTTGATTTACAACAAATTGACAACAGCTCACATATTGACTTAAAAATCAATGAAAATTTAAAAACAGAATTAGAAGAAATTAAACATTCATTAAGCAAAATAGATAACAATACTTATGGAATTTGTGAGTATTGTGATGAAGATATACATCCTGAAAGACTCAAAGTAAAACCTCACGCAAAATATTGTATAAATTGTCGTGAAAACTTAGAAAAAAGGAAAGAATTATGAAAGTAAAATTATTTTTCTTTGCAAGTTTAGTTTATCTTTTAATCGTAGCAGCCTTAGTTTATAATCTAAATTTGGGAAATTACACTTTCACAATTTCTACTTTTGAGCTAAATTTACCTATCAGCTTATGGGTAATTTTACCTGCATTTATTTTGATGATTTTAGCTTTATTACATATGAGCTTTTATGGTTTTTTAAAACATTTACAATACAAAAATCTTATTAAAGATAGCAAAAATTATGAAAATTTTTTAATTGATGTATTTTTGAAAAAAATAAGCAAAATTAAATTTAAAACTCAAGAATTTCAAGATATAGCCAAAAACACTCAAGCTCTTTATTTTAAAGAAAAAAATCAAAATACAAAAATAGATGATATTATAAATATTTTAGAGCAGTTAGACAAAAAGGAATTTGTGGAATTAAAAAAATACAAACTCGATCCACATAATGAAATTTTCATTTTAAATGAAAAAAATCACTTCCAAAAAGATAATGACTATGCTTTTTCTTTTATTAAAAATAAAGAAATTCTGACAAATGAATTAGAAAATTTTGCTTATAAAATGGTATTAGATAATGCACCTTATAGCCAAATTAAAACACTAAAAATACAAAAAAATCAAGATGATATTTTATTACTTTTGGATAGATTTGAAAAAGAAAATTTGGAATTAAATCATGCTGAAATCGAAGTTTTGCTTAGCATGAATACCTTAGATGATAAGTCATATTTACAATGCACAAAAATACTTTGTAAAAAAATAGAGCCTCAAATATTAATTGCTTTATTTAAAAAGTTAAAAGATAGTCATTCTCAAGCTTTAAGAGCTTATCTTTATACTTTAGCAGAATTTGGTATGTATGATGAATTGCTTAATGAATTAGGAAATGATCAAAACGAACATAAGGATTTTAGACTCTTGCTCTTTTTAAGAGAACATAATAAAAAAATAGAACTTGAAAAATTTATACAATGATAGATTTTAGTAAAAAACCTTTGTTTTTAGCTCCTATGGCAGGTTTTTCAGACTTGCCTTTGAGAAATTTAGTTAAACAATTTGGGGCTGATGTAACAATTAGTGAGATGATAAGTTCTAATGCTTTAGTGTATGAAAGCTCAAAAACTCTTAAAATGTTAGAAAAAGCTGAACTTGAAAATCCTTATATAGTTCAAATTGCAGGCTCGGATGAAAGTGTGATTCAAAGGGCGGTAGAAATATTAAATCGTTTTGATTTTATAGATGGGATTGATTTTAATTGCGGCTGTCCTGTAAATAAAGTTATAAAACAATGTGCAGGCAGTGCTCTTTTGCAAGATCTTGATAAATTGCAAAGAATTTTAGAACTTATCAAAAAAACAAGCAATAAAAAGCTAACTAGTGTCAAAGTAAGATTAGGGTTTGAAAAAAAAGATCCTATTACCATTGCTAAAGCATGTGAAAATGCTGGGGTAGATTTTATCAGTATGCATGGTCGCACTAGAAAACAAATGTATAGTGGAAATTCTGATTATGAAGCTATAGCTTTAGCTAAAGAAAATATCAAAATTCCTTTAGTTGCAAATGGCGATATTAGCACAGAAAATGCTAAAGAAGTTTTTAAAATAACAAATTGTGATGCATTGATGATAGGGCGTGCAAGCATAGGAAAACCTTGGATATTTCACGAGGTAAAAACTGGCAAAAAAATCGATAAAATTTTAAAAAACAAAATCATCTTTACACATTTTGAAGAAATGCTAAAACATTACAAAGAACAAGGTATAAGCATATTTAGAAAGCACTTACATGAATATTCTAAAGGCTATGAAGATGCTTCAAATTTTAGAGATTGTGTTAATCGCATTAATGATGCAGAAATTATGCGAAAATATATGCAAGAATTTTTCAATAAGGAATGATTTTTGCTTGTAAAATTCTAAGCAATATGAATGAAGAGATACCATAAAACAAGGAAGGTTCATGGCAGCTCATATCAATTCAAAAGGGATTTACAAAGCATTAGGTGGCATTAGAACAAGTGCAAATAATCTAGCAGCACATGCTTCAAAGCTTAACAATCAAAGTTTAAATTTCGAGCAAGTTTTACAACAAACACAACCAAAATGTATAAGCACTTGCTTACAAAGCTCCCAAAAACAACTTGGAAATTTGCTTGAAGATATTAAAAATAGCAAGGAAGCTATTATAAAAAATACACATATTGATAGTGCAAATATCATCGCAAAATTAAGACAAGAGGCTATTATGATGTATGATATTACTCTTAAAAACCCTCTTTAATGATTTTATATAAATTATCAATATATTCATCGCTAAAATGCGATGAATTAAAATTTTCATAAAACCTCACAAGATCTTTAGCTTTAAACTCATAGCCAAAAGCACATTTTTTATGCGCAGGCAAAAAAGCCCTTATCAATACAACATCTTCTTTTATACACTCATCACATAAAAAGCAAATAAAATCCTTATGCAAGCGTCCTTCAAAGCTTAGAATCTTTAAATAAGCATCCACAATCACACGCTTGCAATCTTGTTTTTCAAAACGCTTAGCACAATCTTCTAAAAGCTCAAAATAAAAACTATCAATCTCCTCAACATCTTTTAAATGCCAATAAAAAAGCCTGATAAATTCTTGCCAAAAAAACATTTTTTCTCTATCTAAAACCCAAGAAAATCCAATGTGTAAAACATCTTTTAAGCGCGGTAAAAATCTTGAACTTTCCTCAAGTTCAAAATCAATCTTATATCCATTTAGAATATTAGAATGTCTCATTCCGTAAAATCTATAACTTTTAATAACTTTTTTGGCGCTTAAAAGATAAACAATCAAATCCTCATCTTTTACGCTCTGAGTGTGCAAAATAAAGCCTTGCATCTATAAAAGCTCTATATCATAAGCTTGTAAAATTTCATAAGCACTATTTTCTAAAGATTCATTAAAACTTGCAGTAGCATTTTTATGTAAAATAATTTTAGAATTAGGCGTGGCACTTTGAGCTAAAATAATATTACTAAATACACAAATATGCGAAACCAAACCACAAAATTCTATACTTTCATAATGATTTTGTTTTAAAAAATTAGCCAATTCTAAACTACCAAAAGCATTCTTATAAAAGATTTTTTTTGCATTTTTTAAATACACATTAAAATCACTTGGCATTTGCCAACCAAAAGTATCTTTAATACAATGATAAATAGGCAGTTTTTTTCCTTCTTGGGTTTTTAAATAATTCTCATCATGCGTATCAAAAGTAAAAACAACATCACCTTGATGATTTTTTAAAAGAGTAAGAATATTATCTTTTATCTTGGTAGCTTTTTCAAAACCTAAGCTACCATCGATAAAATCATTTTGATAATCAACTATAATTAAAAGTTTAGTCATTATCCTTAACCATGAAAAAACTATCCGTGTGGATATTTTCAAATGCAGTTTTTAAGCTCGTAAATAATTTTGGATTTTCTTTTTCTAAATTTGCTAAAAGCTGTTTAGCTTCTTCTCTAGCATGAGGAAATTTTACATTTTTTTCACTTAATTTCATACCAGGACAAAATTCATTACCAATTACTTCTAATTCATTATTAATAGCATTTTCCCTTAATTGTCTTTCTCTTACAAAAATCAAAGGACGGATGACTTCTACACCTCTTTTACTTTTATATTTTGGCGCTAAACTTCTAAGAGCACCATTATAAATGAAATTCATAAAAAAACTCTCTACTGCATCATCTAAATGATGAGCTATGGCTAATTTATTAAAACCATTTTCTAAGGCGTAAGTATATAAAGCACCACGTCTCATTCTTGAAAAATAGCTACAAAAGCTTGAATTTTTTCTAATGGTATCACCTGAAATTTCATAAATATTAGAATCAATAACCTCATGGTCAATACCATGTTCTTTGCAGTGATTATGAAGTTTGGTGTAATCTTCACCCATGCCATAACTTAAAGTTACTGCTTTAAGTTCAAATTTAAAAGGTGCATGTGCTTGCATACGCTTTAAAAGATGAGCTAGGGCTAGAGAGTCTTTCCCGCCACTAAGTCCTAATAAAACTTTATCATTATCTCCTATTAAGGAAAACTTGGCATTTGCTTTTGCAACTTCTCTGATTAGTCTTTTGCTAAGATTTATCATAATTTCTCACAAATTTTTAAAACAAAATTAGCTGAAATTTTAGCGGATTTTTCTACAAACTCATCAAAGTCAAATTCAGCTTTTTCACCTGCCTTATCACTCATTGATCTTAAAACCAAACATGGAATTTTTAAAGCATCACATACCAAAGCCACACTAGCTCCTTCCATTTCACAAGCATCTGCGTTAAAAATTTCTCTAATTTTTGCTTTTTTATTCTCATCACAAATAAATTCATCACCCGTAGCGATAATACCTGATTGTAATTTAACACCAAGTTCTTTAGCGACCTCTATGGCAAGATTATTAAGCTTATCATCTGTTTTTATAAAAATTTCATTACCAGGAACATAACCAAGCGGATGTCCAAAAGCTGTAATATCTAAATCATATTGAGCTAATTTTGTAGCATAGATTAAATCCCCTATTTCCAAACTAGGATTAAAAGCACCAGCCACTCCTGTAAAAAGCATAAGTTCAGCTTTAAATTTTTCTATCATAATAGTTGCGCTAAGAGTGGAATTTACTTTCCCTATCTTAGAATAAGCGATGATTAATTCATGATTTTTGTATTTTGCAATATAATAAGTATTATTTGCATATTCAATTGTTTGATATTCTTTTAATGTTTCGAGTAAAGGAGTAACCTCTTCGGGCATAGCTCCTAAAATAGCTATTTTCATTTAATCACCTTTAGAATTTCATCAATATCTTCTATTTTACTTAAAGCATAAGTTTCTTTTTGAGTGATTTTTTTATTTAAGCCCTTTAGCACGCTCGCACCAAATTCTATATAAAAATCCACTTCATTATCTATTGTTTTAATGCTTTGTTTATAAAGAACAGGCTTTATAAGTTGCTCGCTTAAAAGTGTTAAAGCTTGAGTTTTATCACTATATATTTTTGCATTTACATTTGAAACTACACTTTTAAAATCATCTTTTAACACAAGCTCTAGTTCTTTTGTAAGTTTTAAAGACGCATTTTTTAATAATGGACAATGGCTTGCAACACTCATATTCAAAAGCATAGCTCTTTTGGCTCCTGCATTCTTAAACTCACTCTCATAAGAAGCTAAATCAGGCTTTAAACCCGCTACTACAACCTGTCCTTCACAATTATAATTAGCTGCAAAAATACTTTTTTGCTCACTTAATGCCTTTTGGCAAAGTTCTTCTACTACTTTATCTTCAAGTCCTAAAACCACCATCATACCAGCTTCGATTTTAGAGCAATCCTCCTGCATAAATTGGCCACGCTTGTTAACAAGTGCTATAACATCTAAAAAGTCAAATGCACCTTGAGTCGCTAAAGCACTAAATTCTCCTAGTGAATGGCCTAAACTATACTTAGCTTCTATACTAGCTTGCTCTTTTAAAGCTTCATAAGCCATTAGTGAGTTTAACACTATGGCCATTTGTGTAAATTCACTTTTATTTAAATTTTCATTTTCCTTAAAAAGCAAATTTTTAAAATCAATTTTACAATAATCACTTGCACAATCTAATAATTCTCTTGCTTTAAGTGAATTCTCATAAAAACTAAGCCCCATACCAACACTTTGAGAGCCTTGGCCTGGGAAAATAAATGCACTATTCATTAGTGTCCACCGCAGCAACCGCCACCACCATGTCCGTGGCCACCACAACATCCACCACCACCATGTCCGTGATGATGATCATGATGATGTCCTCCACCACCACATCCACAACTTCTGCTACCTGCAATAATTCCTGTTAAAATTTCATCTTCACTTGCAGCTCTAACATCTACAATATTAATTGAAAATAACAAGTCTTTTCCTGCGTAAGCATGATTATAATCAATAGTAACTTCATTCTCAGTAATTTCTCTAACAATTACTCTTACTGTATTACCATCTTCGCCTTCGCCAAAAAGCTCCATACCAACTTGCAAATCAATCCCTGCAAATTGTTCTTTTGGTAAAGTTTGCAATGCATTTGCATCATATTCACCCAAAGCATTTTCTTTTTTTATCACAATATCGGCATTACATGGGGCATCAAGTTTTTGAATTTCCTCTTCTAGTCCTTCTAAAATTTGACCCTTACCTAAAATAAAAGAAATAGGTTCAGCATAAATATTTGATTCTAAAACTTCATTTGTGTTTGCATCTTTTAACTCATAAAACATTGAAACTACACTATTTTTTTCTATAGCCATTTTATCTCCTTTTTTTATTTTCTATCTGGCGAAACTTTTGCTTCAGGACTATCAGGATAAGCTGTCTTTAAAGCTTTGTAAAATTTATTAGCACTTTTTGGATCCCCAACTTTATCTAAGCTAATAGCCGTATGATAAAGTAATTTTGGCACATAATCACCCTTGGTGCTTATAGCAGAACTTTTTTTGTAAAATCCCAAAGCGCCTGCATAATCTTTTTGTTTATATCTTATCTCTCCAAGCCAAAAAGTAGATCTAGCAGGTTTATAATGGATACTAATTAAATGCTCAAATTTTTCTTTTGCATCATCAAATTGATTTTTATTGGTTTCATCAATAGCTTTTTTTAAAATTTCGCTAGATTGCAGTTTTTTCCAACTATCATCTTTCGCTTGAACAATTTCTTTTTCCAAAGTCGTATTTGTTTCTTTAATGACTTCTTGTGTTTTATTGCTTTCGCTAGCAATAGGAACAACTTGGATATTATTTGTTTGATTTTGCACTCTAGCTATTTCCGATTGAAAAAAAGTTATGGTTTGGTTCATATCTTCTTTAGAAACATAATCATCATTAATTTTATTGATCAAAGTTGTTATTTCGCTCAATACTTTTTGAATTTCTTGGTGATTTTTTTCTTGAATTTGCCTATTTTCTTCTACATAAGCTCTTAAATTTTGAATTTCTTTTGTGATATTTGCATCAAAATTTTGATAGTTTTCTTCTAGTGAAAGTAATTTTGTATTTGCTTTAGAATATTGAGCATTTAAACCCTCGGTTACACTTTGTAAACCTTCTATATTTTCTACAGCAGTATTTATCTTACTAGTCAAATTAGTATAATATTCATTTAAAGCTTTTAAGCGTTCTTGATTTTCGTATTGTAATTTTTCATTTTGAGTTAAGCCATAAGGTGTTTTTGTATCTACTTTTCCTGCATCAAATGCTGAAATTTCAGCGTATAAAAAAGTAGCTCCTAAAAGAGCTACTGATAATAATTTGATTTTCATTTATTTAAAACTTATTTTGATAATTTAAATTCTGCACGACGATTTTGCGCATCACAAGCTTTTGTTCTTTCAGTACATACAGGATTAGTTTCTCCATAACTTTTTACGCTTATTCTATCTGCGCTAACACCTTGAGCTACTAAAGATTCTTTAACAGCTTTAGCTCTTTTTAAACCTAGAGCTTGATTATATTCATCAGTTCCCCATTCATCGCAGTTTCCCTCAACTACAATTGCAGCATTCGCGGCTTCTTTGTTGAAAATTTCAGCATTATCTGCAACAACTTTTTGCATATCTTTTCTAACATTAAATTTATCAAAATCAAAATACACATTTGCAATAGAATTTAAAGATTCAAGATTTTCAAATCTATCAGAACCACCACTACCTTTTGATCCATCTACACTACTTGAACTGCTTACACTAGTATTTTTTGTAGCACAACCACTTACAATAACAGCAAATGCAGTAATTGAAGCAAAAATGATTTTTTTCATTGCTTTTCCCCTTTTTTATTTAAAAATCATGTTTAATTATAACAAAAAAAATACAATTTTGATATTTTACCAATCAATTGATTGAATTTTACCCACCTTTAAACCATAATGAAAAGCCCTATTTGCATTAATTCTAATGACTCCTAAGGCACTTTGTGAACCTAAATATTTAATAAATACTACACTTTCTCCATCACTTGAAAATCTTGGAAAAAGATTTTTACCATTTGCAGTGAGTTGTCTTATATAATCACTTTTGGTTGACATTAAATAAAGATTAAAAACCCCACTTTGATTTACCTCCCTGCTAGAATAAACCATATAATGTTTATAGGTAGAAACTGAAGAATTATTTTTACCATGAAAAACTACTTGTTCTGTTAAATTAGAATCTAAATTTTGCATAAAAATATTTGGATAACCTAAACGATCTGATACAAATACGATTTTTTTATCATCATCTACAAAGTTGCCATTTACATCAATACCCGTATAATTTGTAATCTGTTTTAAATCTTTTGTATCTGTATCATACAAATACACATCTGGCTGATCTTTTGGCGCCATAGTAAGTAAAATTTTTTTACCATCATCGCTAACATCAGAAGCAACCATCATACCCTTACTAGCAATGATTTTTGTGATGTTTTTATTTTTCATATTATATTTATAAAGTGTTGGAATTTCATCTTCATAAGCAGTGAAATAAAATGCATCTTGTTCTTTATTTGCCCATTTGGGAAATAAATTTAAACCTTTTGATATTAATATCTTTTGATAAGTTAAAGTATAATCTGCTAACAAAATATCACTTTGCTTATTACCTTGAGTTCTAGCTATTAAAATTTTATGATCCATCCAATCAACCGGTGCAAAACCTAATTTTCTATTCATTTGAGCGACACTTCTATGTGCTAAAAATGGATATTCTTCAATGGAAAGAATTTGCTCATAAAATCTCGTTTTTGTTTCATTTGCAGCTAAAATTTCAACATCAATATCCAAAAGCTTACCATTTTTATTTAAAACATAAGAAAAAATATAATCACCTTGTTTTTCATCTTGAGTTAATTCAAAATTTGAACTCACTTTTATATCATTAACAAGCATATTATAAAAGCTTTTTTTAAGATCTAAATCATTCAATCTTGATTGATCTTTAATATAAATTTTAGGTAATTGCATACCTTTATTTACAACAGATATTGTCGCATCTTGCCCAAATAATACTGAACAAAAAAATAAAAACGCTAATATTTTTTTCATCACTTCTCCGTTTTAAACTCAATTATATCACTAAGTTTCATTTTAATTTTTCTTATTTTACCATTTGGAGGTAAAGTTATGTATTTTCCTTCTAAATTTTGTAAAAATTCTTTTGCCTTTTTATCAAAATTATGACTATGTGCACTAGTGGTACTTAACAAATAAAAATATCCGTTATTATCAATTACAAATTCTACTTCTATACTTAAATTACCACTAGGATTGTATATTCTCCATCTATCTTCAAGATGTTTTCTAACAGCACCTAAAAATTGATCATAAACTCCTATTTTTTGTTCTATAACAGATTGTCCTAGTTCTTGATTAATTTGTAGATTTTCATTTAATTGCTTAGAAAAATCATTGATTTTTTCTCTTTGAGTAAAAGTGGGTTTTTTCGATGGCATTGAAGATTGCACTTTTGTAGTTTTTTCTTCTTGATAGTCTTCTATTTTGCCAAATAACTCATTGAAAACACTAGCTTGTTGTTCTACATTTTGAGTATTAACATTTTTATTTGTAGTGTATTTTTGCAAAAGATTCTCTTCAAATAAACTTTGCAAATTTTCCTTTTGTAACTCTTGTATCATATTTACTTGATTTTGATTTATACTATCTCCAAGTTCTATATTAATAAAACTATTGGGATCATTGGTATATTCAATAGCTTTTGGCTTATATTCGACTAACTTAAAAAATACTAAAAAAACAACAAAAAAATAAACTAAAATCGCATAAGTAAAAGCTTTAAAATTATATGTAGAATTTTCTTCCATTTTTTACTCAGTTTGCAAAGCAACTTTTTGAAAACCCAAATGCTTCATTGTTCTTAAAACACTCATTACATCATCATATTTTAAATTCTTATCCGCTCTAATGAAAACTGTTTCTTGAGTATTATATTGCACTTTTAATGCATTCATATTATCCGCAAAACTTAAAAAATTAAATTTATCTTTTCCTATAAAAATTTCTTTTTTTGCATTAATTGTTATAATTAAACTTTTGATATTTGGAGCACTTGAAGTTTTTTGTGAACCTTGAGGAAGTTGAACTTTTTCTTCATATGTAATACTTGGTGCTGTTACCATTAAAATAGCAAGCAATACAAGCATAATATCCACTAAAGGTGTAATATTTAGTTCGGGTTTTTCTTCTAAAAACATCAATTAAACCTTTGCTGAACTTACTAATACTTTTATCTCACTATCTAAAATATTAATTAGTTCATAAGCTTTGCGTTTGATAATCAAATGAAAACTATATGCGGGAATTGCCACTAAAATTCCACAACCTGTAGCTACCAAAGCTTCACTAATTTTTGGCGCAATAATACTCAAAGAATTTTGCATTTCTAAACCACCAAAAGTTTCAAGTATAGAAATAACTGTACCAAAAAGACCTATAAAAGGAGAGGTTGAAGCAATAATACTAAGCCAAGTTAATCCAATTGTGGCTTTTTTTTCAACAGAATTTTTATAAATATTCATCTTAGTTTCATCAATCTCAATACATTTTTTTAAAATTGATGCACTTTGGCTTAAATCCCTCTCTCCTCTCATCAAAGCTTCTAAAGCCTGACTTTCATCTTGCATCCATTTATTAATAAGCATTAATCTTGAAAATAAAATACTAAAACTAAGTATAAAATACACCGAAAGCCAAGCCAATACAATATAAGTAATTAAGCTTGTATTTTCAAAAAAATGAAAAATTGATTGAAAATCCACTATTTTTGCCTTACATTATTATCCATCTTAGCAAAAGTAGAAGCTAAAGCAACACTATCACTACTCATAGATTTGATTAAATCTTTTGCATCTGCTAATCTTTTTGCTATTTCACTATCACTATTTCCTCCAACCCACACAGCACCTTTTGCTAAAACGCTTACTTTCGTTTCAGAAACTTTCGCATGACCTGAATCAATAGCAACTAACTCATGAGTAGAATCTGATTTTTCTATATCTATAATCCCTGCCCTTAAAGAAGAAATTAAAGATGCATGTCCTTTTAAAACACCAAATTCACCTTCACTTCCAGGAAGAACAATAGATTTTACATTATCATTGTAAATCATACCAAGAGGCGTTACCACCTCTATATGTATTAAATTATCCATTATTAAGCCTTAAGTTTTTCTGCTTTTTCAATAACTTCATCAATTCCACCTACCATATAGAAAGCATTTTCAGGTAAATGGTCATATTTTCCTTCTAAAATACCTTTAAAACCTGCTATTGTATCTTCTAAACTAATATATTTACCAGGACTTCCTGTAAATACTTCAGCAACGAAGAATGGTTGAGATAGGAATTTTTCAATTTTTCTTGCTCTTTCAACGATCAATTTATCTTCTTCACTCAATTCATCCATACCTAAAATAGCAATAATATCTTGCAAATCTTTGTATTTTTGAAGTACTGATTGTACTCCACGAGCTACTTTATAATGCTCTTCACCAATAATTTGTGGATCAAGCATTCTTGAAGTAGAATCAAGCGGATCAACAGCTGGATAAATACCTTTTTCAGCAATTGATCTATTTAAAACCGTAGTTGCATCTAAATGCGCAAAAACAGTTGCAGGAGCAGGGTCTGTTAAATCATCTGCTGGCACATAAACTGCTTGAACTGAAGTAATAGAACCTTTTTTAGTTGAAGTAATTCTTTCTTGGAATTTACCCATTTCGCTAGCTAAAGTTGGTTGATAGCCAACGGCTGAAGGAATTCTTCCTAAAAGTGCCGACATTTCAGAACCTGATTGTGAAAATCTAAAGATATTATCAATAAACATCAACACATCAAGTCCCATTTCATCTCTAAAATACTCAGCCATAGTAAGACCTGTTAAAGCAATACGATTTCTTGCTCCTGGTGGTTCATTCATTTGACCATAACATAATGCAACTTTATCTAAAACATTACTTTCTTTCATTTCATTGTAAAGATCATTACCCTCGCGAGTTCTTTCACCAACACCTGCAAAAACAGAATAACCACTATGTTTAAATGCAACATTGTGGATTAACTCCATAATAATAACGGTTTTACCAACACCTGCACCACCAAAAAGTCCTACTTTACCACCTTTTGCATAAGGAGCTAACAAATCAACTACCTTAATACCTGTTTCAAAAATTTCACTTTTTGTACTTTGCTCTTCAAATGGAGGTGGATCTCTATGGATTGACCAATGTTTATCAAAATTGATCTCTTCACCCTCATCAATCAAATCACCTGTTACATTGAAAATTCTTCCAAGTACTTTTTCGCCCACTGGAACGCTAATTGGGTTTCCAGTCGCAACAGCCGTTAAACCCCTAACAAGACCATCAGTCATATCCATAGCGATAGTTCTTACTTTATTATCACCCAAATGCGCAGCTACTTCAAGCACTAGCTTGCATTCTTTTCCTTCTAATTCATAATTTACAATTATAGCTTCGTTAATTTGTGGAAGATATTCTTTAAATTCAACATCAACCACTGGTCCTAAAACTTGAGAAATAAAACCTTGCATCATCACTCCTAAATTTATTTCATTGACTCAACACCACTGATAATTTCTATCAATTCGGTGGTAATAGATTCTTGTCTTGCTTTATTATAAGCTAAATTGAGTTGTTTAACTCTAGCTTTTGCATTATTGGTTGCATTATCCATAGCTTGCATTCTTGCACTATGCTCAGCCGCCAAAGAATCAACTAAAGAAAAATACATATTATATTCAAAATAAGTTTTTAATAAATCATTTAAAATTTCTTCATCTTCAGGTTCTAAATCCATTAAAGATTGAGACTCTTGTTCTTCTTTGCTCGCAATAGCTTGCACTGGTAATAATTCATTAATACGAATTTCTTGTGAAATCATATTTTTATAGCCATTATGTACAATTACAACCTTATCTGTAACTTCATTTATAAAATCATCAACTGCATTTTTAATAATAGCACAAGCTTTTTCATAATCAGGGCTAGAGCTTGTGTCTAAATATTTTTCTAAAATTTCAATATTTTGAAAATTAAAATACTCAATACCTGTTTTACCAATAGCTCTTAATCTTACCTTGATTTTTTTTGCTTTACAATCTTCGAGCATTTCATTTACTGTTTTAATAGTTTTAATGTTAAAACCGCCACACAAGCCTTTATCAGCAGTAATGAAAATAATATCCATTTTTTCAACATTGTCTTTTTTTCTAAAAAATGGAAGTTTATCATCAAGACCTTCGTATTGATTAATCTTGAAAGCAATTTCAGATAAAACTTCATCAATTTTTTGAGCAAAAATCTTTGACTTTTTAGCTGCCTCTTCTGCCTTTCTTAATTTGGCAGTAGAAACAAGCTTCATTGCATTAGTTGTTTTTTGTGTATTATGGACACTTTTTATTTTTCTTTTTATTTCTTTTAAATTAGACATTTAAAAACCTTATATATGGTTTGCTTTAAACTCACTCAACGCTTTAGCTAATTTTTCTTCCAAATCTTTATCTAAAGCTTTTTTAGTTCTAATTTGCTCAAAAATTTCTGGATATTTAGCTTCAATAAATGGATATAAGGCTGCTTCAAATTCTCCTATTTTTGAAACTGCAATATCATCTAAATATCCTTTAGTTCCTGCATAAATCATCACAACTTGATTCTCTGCTGAAAGCGGAGAATATGGAGGCTGCTTTAGAACTTCAACCATTCTTTGTCCACGCTCAAGTTGTTTTCTACTTGCTTCATCTAAATCACTTGCAAATTGCGCAAAAGCTTGCAATTCTCTATATTGAGCTAAGTCAAGTCTTAAAGTACCTGAAACTTGTTTTGTTGCTTTAATTTGTGCAGCACCACCAACACGAGATACAGATAAACCAACATTAATCGCAGGACGAATACCTGAGTTAAACAAATCTGTCTCTAAGAAAATTTGACCATCAGTAATTGAAATAACATTGGTTGGAATGTAAGCTGAAACATCCCCTGCTTGAGTTTCAATAATAGGTAATGCTGTTAAGCTTCCTGCACCAAGCTCATCACTTAATTTACTTGCTCTTTCAAGCAATCTTGAATGTAAATAAAATACATCCCCTGGATAAGCTTCACGACCCGGAGGACGACGCAAAATCAAAGACATTTCACGATAAGCAACAGCATGCTTACTCAAATCATCATAAACAATCAACGCATGTCTTGAGTTATCTCTAAAATACTCACCCATAGTTACACCTGTATATGGAGCAAGATATTGCAATGCAGCAGGATCTGAAGCACCTGCATTTACTACTATACTATAATCCATTGCACCGTATTCTTCAAGCTTTTTAACTACTTGAGCCACTGTGCTTTGTTTTTGACCAATTGCCACATAAATACAAATAACATCTTTACCTTTTTGACTAATAATCGTATCTATTGCAACAGTAGTTTTACCCGTTTGTCTATCACCAATAATTAGCTCTCTTTGTCCTCTACCAATTGGAACTAAAGCATCAATAGCTTTAATACCCGTATGTAATGGTTCATGAACACTTTTTCTAGCCATAATACCTTTTGCTTTTTCTTCCACAAAGCGATATTCACTTGTTTCAATCGCTCCCTTAGCATCAATTGGCTCACCTAAAGCATTTACAACACGGCCTATCAACGCATCACCAACTGGAACCTTTAGAAGTTTTTTTAATCTTTTTACAGAGCTTCCTTCTTTTAAGCCAAGTCCCTTTCCTAAAATAACAATACCAACACTTGATTCTTCAAGGTTAAGCACCATTCCCTTTTCGCCATTTTCAAATTCAACCATCTCACCGGCCATAGCATTTTTAAGACCATAAACCTTAGCAACACCATCAGCAACTGAAATAATCTTACCGGTTTCTTCTATTTCAAGATTAAAATCAAATTTTTCAATTCTTTCTTTTATAATAGAACTAATTTCATCTGCTTTAAATTTCATCAAGTCTCCTTAAATTGCTTTTAATATATATTCATTCATTTTAGCTTTTAAGCTTTGCATTGAAAATGAAATTTCATAACCAAGTCCATCTAAGCTAATTTTTACACTGTCATTATCACTTATTTTACTATCTAATCTAATCTTTGCGTTGAATTTAAGACTAAGTTTTTCTTCTAAATTTTTAATTTCTTCTTCACTTAATTTTTCTTTTGAATAAACTTGCCCTAAAAATTCATTTTCTTTTAATGCTTTTTGTTCACTCAATTCTTTAGTAATGCTTGGAATTAACATCTCTCTATTGTTGCCAACAACTAAGCTCATAAAATTTTTAAAAGCATCACTTGGATTATCTAATAAAGAAAGTATAAAATCTAATTTTTTTTCTTGTTTAAGCTCATAAGCATTTAAAATACTTACAAATTTATCAGAAGCAAAAGCTGAACTAAGTTGTAATAAATTTGAATAAAAATTTTCAAAATCTTTTCTTTCTAATATAGCTTTTGCATAGGTTTTTGCAATTACACTTTCCATCAAGACACCTTTTTCATCATGATATTTAAAATTTCTTTTTGCTGAAGCTGTAAACTTTGATCTTCAAAAATTTCTTCTAAAACCGCTTGCACAACTTCTTTTTCCATTCTTCTTATTTCATATTCTTTATGTTCTTCATAAGTTTTTTCTAAAGCCTTAATCTCCATTTTTGTTTCAGCTTCTATTTTATCTGTAATGATTTCTGCTTCTTTTTTTGCAAGAGCAACTGCATTAATTGCTTCTTGTTTAGCTAAATCTAATTTTTTCATCATTTCTAATTTATGATTTTTGCTTGCAATAAGTTTTTCTTGTATTTCATTCATCCTAGAGGCAATTTTTGCAATTCTTCCGTGGTAAAAATTCTTTAAAGGTGTTGCTATAAAATAATATAAAATAGCAGCAAACAAAACAAAATTAACTGCTCTTGGGATAATATCATACTCACCACTTCCATTACCTGCTGCAAAAGCATAAAAAGGAAGCACCAATAATAATGTAATTTTTTTCAACATTTATCTTCCTTAAATTTTACTCAAGCTATCTTTAAAGCTTTGCTTAAATTCTGGCATTTTTAACCGCATCTCTTCTTTTAATTCTTTTTCTTTTTCTCTTAGACTTTTTAGAAAAACATGCATTTGTTCTTCTAATTCTTTTTTCTTTATTGATAATTCTTTTTCTTGTTTTATTTTAGCTTCTTCTACTGCTTTTACTTTGATTTGATTAATCTCATCTCTTGTTTGTATATGAATTTTTTCCAACTCATTTTCTACATTTGAAACATCATCAGAATTTTTTTTCATTTTTTCTTCGTCATTTTTAATGGTCAAATCTCTAGAATCCATAAATTTAATCAAAGGTTTATAGAGTATAGAATTTAAAATTGCTATCATAAGCAAAAAAATGACACCAGTAGCTATCATGATGGAAAAATGTACATCATTAAACATTAATACTCCTAAATAAATCTAAATAAAACGCGCAATTATACCAAAATATACCTAAAAGCATATTTAATCTAGTATTTTTAAAAATTTTAAAATCTCATTTTCGTCAGAAAAATTAACAATAATTTTTAAATCTTTCACCACTGTCTTAAATCCAAAAGATTCTATTTTTTCTTTTAAATTTAATATAGATTGATTTTGCTTATTTAAATTTGTATTTTTTTCTAAATTATTTGAATTTTTAAAATTTTTAATCAGTTTTTCTGTATCTCTTACATTAAGTTTTTGACCTATGATAGTATCAACTATCATTTTTTCTTCTTCTTTTTCAAGTCCTACTAAAACTTTTGCATGACCTTGTGAAATTTTACCTTCTATAATGAAATTTTGCGTTTGCTCATTTAAATTTAAGAGTCTTAAGGTATTAGCAATTTGTGGTCTTGACTTGTGAATAAGATCTGCTAATTTTTCTTGAGTTATGTCATGAATTTCCAATAATTCTTTATAAGAATGTGCCAATTCTATAGGATTTAAATTTTCCCTTTGGATATTTTCAATCAAAGCAAGCTCGCGTAATTTTATATCATCCACATTTAAAACTACGGCTTTAATCTGTTCTTTTTCTAAAAGCTTACATGCTCTAAATCTTCTCTCGCCAGCTATTATAATATAATCAAATTCATCTTTTTTAAAAACTACAATAGGCTGAATTAAACCATATTCTTTAATAGACCCCGCAAGCTCTTCTAAAGCTTGTGTATCAAAATTTTTCCTTGGCTGATAAGGATTTGGACTAATTAAATCTATATCAATTTCTTCTATTTTGCCTTCTTTTGATCCTAATTCTTTTTCATAAACTTCATCAATATCAGCCAAAATACTACTTAAGCCTCTTCCTAATGCACTTTTTTTTGCCATTTTTTATCCTAATATAGAATGTGCTAAATTTTGATATGCTACTGAACCTGGGGATTTTATATCATAAAGTATAATAGGTTTTCCATAACTTGGACTTTCAGCAAGTTTTACATTTCTTGGTATGATGATAAAATCATCTTCATTATCACCTGTTCTAAATAGCTTTTGCTTGAAATTTTGCTTTAAATCTTCCACGGTATCTTTTGAAAGATTATTTTGTGAGCTATACATAGTTGGTAAAAAACCTTTTATTTTTAACTTTGGGTTGATAGTTTTTTTCACAAATTTTATGGTATTTAAAACCATCGCAACACCCTCAAGCGCATAAAATTCACATTGTATAGGGATAATAACACTATCGCTTGCTGCAAAAGCATTTACCGTAATGCTTCCAAGTGCAGGAGGTGAGTCAATGATAATAAAATCATAATCTTTAGCAATTTCTTTGATTTTTTCTCTTAAAATCGTTCTATATTCTCCGCTTTCTTTTACTACTTCTTGTTCAATTCCAACCAAAGAAATATTTGATGGAGCTAAGTATAATTGTGGAAGTTCAGTTTTTAAAATGATTTCAGAAAGTTTTTTCCTGCCTATAAAAACATGGTAAATATTATACTCATAATTACTTCTATTAAAACCAAGTCCTGTTGTAGCATTAGCTTGTGGATCAATATCTATCAAAAGAACCTTTTTTTCAGCCACTGCTAAAGAAGCCGCTAGATTAATAGCG
Source organism: Campylobacter sp. IFREMER_LSEM_CL1890 (assembly GCF_025772045.1). Lineage (NCBI taxonomy): Bacteria > Pseudomonadati > Campylobacterota > Epsilonproteobacteria > Campylobacterales > Campylobacteraceae > Campylobacter > Campylobacter sp. IFREMER_LSEM_CL1890. The sequence continues at coordinate 102,913 of NZ_JAKMRK010000003.1, forward strand.
GTAGTAGTTTTACCTACCCCACCTTTTTGATTTGCAATAGTTATTATCTCACTCATCTTAAACTATATATCCTTTTACTATCTAACAATATAGAACCATCTTTATACAATAAAGCATCTTTTAAAGATAAAATCTTACCTTCATTATGTATAAAAAAATTTCTTGATTTTTCAAATTCTAGCATATACTTGCTAAAAATATTCTTCCATAAAATTTTCTCATCTACATAAGAAAAATACTCATTTAAAAGTTTTGCTATATCTACTTCTATATCTAAAATTTCAGCATTAAATGGAGCATATTTAAGATTAATCCCTATTCCTACAACCAAAAAATCATTGATTTTAGAACTCATCAATCCGCCTATTTTTTTATCTTCTATATAAAAATCATTGGGCCATTTAATCCATACTTTCGAATTTTTTCTTTGCAATACTTCTTTCATTAAAAATGCAAAATATATACTAGCAGAAGCCAAAGGAAGATCTTGTGCTAATTCTTGAGTTTTTATGCAAAAAGATACATGTAAATTTCCTTGCTTACTTTGCCAAGTATTGTCCCTACTACCTATACCAGCACTTTGGATAAAAGCACAAATGGCTGTATTGTTAGTAATTTCTCCACTACGAATTTTATCACTTAAATAAATTTGAGTTGATTCAAGCTCATCAAAATAAACTATCTCCAAGTTTTAACCTTTTTCCATTTAAATAAGTCTTAGCGTCTAAAGCCTTTTTTCCACTTTCTTGTAAATTTTTAATCCTTAAAACACCTTTTTTACATGAAAGCAAAAAGCCTTCCTTTTCTATTTGTAAAATCACGCCTGATTTTTGAGTTTTTTCACTATCAATTAGCTCTATGTCTAAAAATTTCACACCATTTTCTAAAAAAATTCCAGGCCAAGGTGTAAAAGCTAAAAATTTTTGATAAATTTCATTTGCATTATTTAAAACAATCAACCCATCTTCTTTTTTGATTTTTTTACAATGTGTAACTAAATTTCCATCTTGCTTTTTTGGGATAATTTTTTCAAAATTCAAAAGCGTAGAAATAGTAAGCTTAGCTGCTAAATTGGAAAGCATAATAAAAACTTCAGCTGAATTTTTACCTGCGATATCACATTCTATACTTTCTAAGATTGCACCACTATCAAGCCCTTCTTCCATAAGCATAGTACAAACCCCGCTTATTTTATCCCCATTTAAAATAGCACTTTGTATAGGTGAAGCACCACGATATTTAGGAAGTAAGGAAGCGTGTAAATTGACACAAGGAGCAATATCTAAAATTTCTTTTGGTAAAATCTTCCCATAAGCAGCAACAACTATAAAATCAGGTTTTAAGCTTTTTATTCCATTGATTATATTTTCATCTTTTAAGCTTTTTGGAGTGAAAATTTCTATATTTAAATTATTTTCTAAAACAAATTTTTTAGTATCACTTGGAGTTAGAATTTGCTTTCTTCCCACAGGTTTATCAGGTTGAGTAAATAAAGCTTGGATATTAAATCCTTTATCGACAAGCTCTTTTAAAATACAAGTTGCATAAGATGGAGTTCCCATAAAAATGATATTTTTCATAATACCACTATCCTTTTTTTATAAGTTTTTATAGCTTTTTGATATGAAAGCTCAAGATAATCTTTAAAAATTTCAAAATTTTTTCTAGAAGGGTTGTTGATGCAAATATATCCCATATAAGCATAAATTGGATGAGGCATGATAAAATCAAGCATAGAAAAATCATAATTTAAACTAACAACCTCACCCTTTAAAGCTTTTTTAGGTTTTTTACCAAAAAGATTTTGGTAATCTTGATCACAAAGAGAGCAACTTAGACGAAATACACCTTCTCTATTTAAATTCGAAGCTTTATCATTTATGCCATCATTTTCTTTAATAGTGCAAAAATAAACTCCGTTTTTTAAAACCTTATCGGGATTATAAAAAAAGCTATGTTCTTTATAAGTAAATTTATATACCAAGCCTTTAAAATTAGACTTGATATATTCTTGAATAAAATCTATAGTTAAATTTTCACTCATCAAAGATTATTTTGACTTCTAATTTTTTTAACTTCTTCTAAAAGCATAAATTTAAGCTCTTTAAGTCCAGTTTTTTCAAGGCTTGAAACCTTGATGAAAAAACTTTGCGGATTATTTTGACTTTGCAAATAAGCTTTTAGCTCATTATAATCATCTTCTATTTTTTGTGCAAATTCTTCGCCTAAATTTACGCTATCACTTTTTGAAAGCATTAAGCCAAAATTTCTTGCATAAAGCTTGCTTGAAAATTTTTCCAATTCTTTTCTTAAAATACAAAATTGCTCTTTTAAGCTCATATCTCTTAATGGATCAAGCACAAAAAGCAAAAAAGAAGTTCTTTCTATGTGTCTTAAAAACTCAAGTCCCAAACCCCTACCATCGCTTGCACCTTCTATAATACCTGGGATATCTGCCATCACAAAAGAATTATAATCATCTACTTCAACCATACCAAGTTTTGGAGTTAAAGTAGTAAATTCATAATTAGCTATTTCAGGTCTTGCATTAGATACTACGCTTATAAGAGTGGATTTTCCTACATTTGGAAAGCCCACAAGTCCAACATCTGCTATGAGTTTTAATTCTAAGCGCACACTTAAGGTTTTTCCTGCCACACCCGGTTGGGCATAATCTGGGCGTTGATTAGTAGAGTTTTTAAAATGAGTATTACCAAGACCACCTTTACCGCCTTTTAAAAATAATTCTTTTTGGCCCTCTACTAACATATCAAGCAAAACTTCCCCACTTTGTGCGTCAATTACTTGAGTGCCTTGAGGAACGATTAATTCTAAACTCTCCCCTCTTTTGCCGTTTTTATTACGACCTAAGCCTGGCTGGCCATTTTGTGCTTTAAGTTCTTTTTTACCTTTAAAGTGCGCTAGCGTATGGGTATTATTATCACATATAAAATATACATCGCCGCCATTTCCACCATCGCCACCATCAGGCCCACCGAGTGGAACATGTTTTTCACGGCGAAAACTCACAGCACCTTTGCCACCATTACCTGAACTTAAAACTAATTTCACATTATCTATAAACATACAATCACCAAAGTATAAATTTTTAAAATGATATTATATTTTTTTTAATATATTAAGATTAAAAAGAAGAAAAAGGCTACAAAGTAGCCTTAAAATTATGCAGGATAAACAGAAACTTTTTTTCTATTTTTATCTTTTCTTTCGAATTTTACGAAACCATCAATTAAAGCAAAAATTGTATGATCTTTTCCTATGCCTACATTATTACCCGCATGAGTTGCTGTTCCTCTTTGGCGGATGATGATGTTGCCAGCGCGAACAAATTCTCCACCAAATTTTTTAACACCTAGACGACGACCTATAGAATCACGATTATTCTGAGTTGAACCTTGACCTTTCTTGTGTGCCATTCTTTACTCCTTAAGCTTTAATATCTACTACTCTAACGCGAGTAAATTGTCTTCTAAAACCGCGTTTTAATTTTGAGTCTTTTCTGCGTCTTTTTTTATAAATCACAACTTTTTTGTCTTTTCCATGAGCAATCACTTCTAAAACAACTTTTGCACCCGCAACAAACGGCGCACCTACCTTTAATTCTTTATCGCATATAGCAAGAACTTCACTTACTTCTATGCTTGATTTTGCTTCAGCTTCAAAACGATCTAGTTTAAGCTCATCACCTTGGCTTACTCTGTATTGTTTTCCACTGTGTTTTATAATAGCATACATACAGCTATCCTTTCTTAAAATATTTTGGTAGCACCATAAAGCATTATGCATAAACATAAATTTAGAAAGCTTTAATGGCTAAAAGCAATAATTATATCTTGATTTTATATAAAGTAAGCTTAAGACGCAAAAAAGCGTCTTAAGATTTAAATTAAAGCTCTGGTTTTGGAGTTTTTTCAGTTGCTTTTGGAAGTTGAGGGTAAGTAATGCTTGGTTTTTTACCTGTTAGGGCATGTAAGAAAGTTTCTATAGAAGCTGCTTCTTTATCAGAAATTTCTATGCCAAGTTGCACACTGCCCATTTCTTTGATTGCTTCTTGTAAAGACCAAATAGCACCATTGTGAAAATACGGAGCAGTTTCAGCAATATTTCTTAAGGTTGGAGTTTTAACTAAGCCATTTGCATCACCTTTAAAATCTCCTACATTTGCAAATTTATATTTAGCTGCTACTTGGAAAGCCTGCATACTACCACCTAAATTTACCCCTGTATGACAAGCTGTACAGCCTTTATCGATGAAAGTTTTCAAACCTTCTTTTTCTTTTTTATTTAATGCTTTTGTATCACCTTCTAAGAATTTATCAAATTTAGATGGAGTTAAAAGTGTTCTTTCAAATGTAGCAATAGCATCTGCAATATTATCAAAAGTTACTCCACTGCTACCATAAACTTTTTTAAATTCTTTTACATATTCTGGCATAGAAGCTATTTTTTCTACTGCTAATTTAGCAGGAGTTGCCATTTCAGGTTCTGCTTCGATTGGCCCTTTTGCTTGGTCTGCTAAAGTTCCTGCTCTACCATCCCAAAATTGAGTTGAATTTAAAACTGAGTTATAAACTGTTGGTGAATTTAAATGATGAGGATTAGCTGTCCATTTATGTCCTACAGCAGCCGCTATACCATCAGTACCACCCATACCTAAATTATGACAGGTATTACAAGAAATCAAACCACTTTTAGAAAGTCTTGGCTCAAAATACAGCTTTTTACCAAGGTTAGCTTTCTCTTTAGAGAATTTACTAGCTTTAATACCCATTTCTTTTAATAGTTTTTCAACACCTGTCTGATCTTTTGGTAAAGGCGCCAAACCTGCAGCTTTTGCTTCATCAAGCAAAGCTTTATCGTTAGCAAAAGCAGTTGATGCAACTAATAATGATGATGCAACTAATAATGAAATTTTTTTCATTATCTACTCCTAAATAAGATAAAATAAAGCCTATTTAAAATAAACTTATTGAAAATATATCTATAATTTTCTTTAAATAATATAAAAAATTTATATTTAACAATAAAAATTATTATAGGATAAAATATCTCTTAAATATTTATTTCAGGGTTTTTTGCTATTATTACAGAGTTTTACAAAAATCTTAGGGAAAAGTAAATGGAAAATTTAATAATCTATCTTTTAGCTTATCTCATAGGCGCTATACCATTTGGGCTTTTACTAGCTCAAATCTTTGCTAAAACAAACATTAAAAATATGGGTAGTAAAAGTATAGGCGCTACAAATGTTTTAAGGGTAGTAAAAGAAAGCGATCCTAAACTAGCTAAAATACTTGCTATTGCAACCGCTATTTTAGACGCATTAAAAGGAATCATACCTATATTAGTGGCAAAATTTATGGGCTATGATGAAAATATCTTATGGACTATGGCTGTTTTAGCAGTATTTGGGCACTGCTTTTCTCCTTATTTAAAATTTGAAGGTGGTAAAGGAGTGGCTACAGGGGCTGGGGTTTTAGCAGTATTTTTACCTTTTGAAATAATATCTGCGGTTTTAGCTTGGTTTATCATAGGAAAGGTATTTAAAATTTCAAGCTTAGCTTCATTAGGAGCTTTAATTGTTTTAATAGCTACTTCATTTATTTTTCATTATGACATGCCTGTGATCAACACCCATGCACCAATTTTTATTATTGCATTTATAGTAATTTATAAACATATACCAAATATTTTAAGGCTTATTGGAAAACAAGAATGCAAAGTCATATAAAAGTCAGTTTAGAATTTAAATGTATTATAGGGCTTTTGGATTTTGAAAGAATTCAAGAACAAAAAGTTATTATAGAACTAGAAGCTAAAAGTAAAAAATTTTTAGATTATGCAAAACTTTGTATTAGAATAGAAAAAATTTATAAAAAGAAAAAATTTAAAACTATAGAAAAATCTTTAAAATACATATGCAAAGATATTAAAAAACATAATAAAAAGCTTAAATTTATAAATATCACTTGTTACAAACCTGATATTATCAAAAATGCATGCGTTGGAGCTAGTCTGAGTAAAAAATATTAAAATTTTTTTAAAGAATTTTGAACATTTGCTTAATTTGTGTTATACTTTTGCACTAAAACTATCTTCAAAGGAATAAAATGCGTATTTTAGTTGTAGAAGATGAAGCATCACTTAATAAAACTCTATCAAATACCTTAAATGAGTTTGGCTATCAAAGTGATACTTCAGAAAATTTTAAAGACGCTGAGTATTTTATAGGTATTAGACACTATGATTTAGTATTATCAAATTGGACTATTGGCAATAATGATGCAAGTGATTTAATTAATGCCATTAAGCAAAAATCTCCAAGAACCGCTATAGTTACAATATGCGCAAAAGCAGATAAAGAAAATGAAATCAAAGCTTTGAAAGCTGGAGCAGATGATTATATAAAAAAACCTTTAGATTTTGAAATTTTAATGGCGAGAATTGAAGCTAGACTTAGATTTGGCGGAACAAATGTGATCAAAATCGATGATTTAGTGATTGATCCTGATGAAGAAAAAATCACTTATCAAGGAAAAGATATAGAATTAAAAGGAAAACCTTTTGAAGTTTTAACTCATTTAGCTAGACATTCAGATCAGATTGTGTCAAAAGAACAACTTTTAGATGCTATTTGGGAAGAACCTGAACTTGTAACTCCAAATGTTATAGAGGTTGCAATCAATCAAATAAGACAAAAAATGGATAAACCGCTTAACATCTCTACCATAGAAACCGTGCGTCGTAGAGGGTATCGTTTTTGTTTTCCTAAAAAAACTAACTAAAATTTTAGAATGATTTAATCATTCTAAAAAGTAGATTTTGTTTTTTCTTTCATTTTAAATTACCTATAAGTTTTTATATAGTATAAGTTTGCTTTATTACTTATAAAAAGGAAAAAAATATGTCACTTTTAATCACTAGAGAATGCATATCCTGTGATGCATGTAGGGAAGAATGTCCCGATGAAGCAATCTATGATAATGATCCAATTTATGTCATAGATCCTGATCTTTGTACTGAATGTGTGAATGAATTTTCAGAACCAGCTTGTATAGTAGCTTGTCCAGTAGATTGTATCATACCTGATCCTGATAATGTAGAAAGCATTGATGAGCTTCGTTTAAAACATAAAAATAAAGATATTTAATGGCTAAAAAAACAGCAGTAATTGACCTTGGCTCTAATTCCGTTCGTATGGTAGTTTTTGAAAAAACCTCAAGATATGGTTTTTTCATTTGCAGTGAGCACAAAAAGAAAGTAAGACTTGGAGAAAATGCTTACAATAATAATAAAATTCTTCAAGAAGAAGCCATGCTTAAAGCCGAAAAAGCTTTAACTTATTTTAAGGAAAAAGCTTTAAAAGAAAAATGTAGAAAAATTATTGCTGTTGGAACTTCTGCATTAAGAGATGCGCCCAATGCTAAAGATTTCATAGCTAGAATAGCAAAAAATGTAGGTTTAAATATAAAATGTATTAATGGAAAAACAGAGTCATTTTTAGGTGGGCTTGCTGCGCTAAATTTACTATCAGATATTCAAAATGCCACCACTATAGATATAGGTGGAGGATCGACTGAGCTTTGTTTAATCAAAGAAGGTAAGATTGTAGATTGTATTTCACTTGATCTTGGCACAGTAAGATTAAAAGAAATTTTTTACGATACAAAAAAATTTAATGCACTAGACCAATTTATACAAGAAGCACTAAAACAAGTTCCAAAGCATTTTCAAAATGAAAATATCATTGCCATAGGTGGAAGTTTAAGGGCATTGTCAAATTCTATAATGAAAAAAAACTCTTACCCGTTAAAAATGATTCATAATTTTAGTTATAGTTTTGAAAAAGAAAAAAATCACATAGAAAAAATCCAAAATGCTAAAAATTTAAATGATTTTAACATAAAAAAAGATCGTTTTGATACTATAAAAGAAGGATGTGTGATATTTTTAGCACTAGCAAAAAATTTAAAAGCTAAAAATATCATCACCTCTGCAGTGGGTGTTAGAGAAGGTGTATTTTTATCTAATCTTTTTCAAAAATATACTAAAATAAAAAACGAAACAACGGATTTTTCAAAATTTAATGCCAAATTTCCTCCGAATTTCAATCCAAGCTTAAAATCTATACAAGATCGTTTTAGTATAGATTATAATGATAAAAGTGCTTATTTTGCAAATAAATTATTTGACGCCCTTTTACCCATCCATAAAATTAATCTTACTTTTAAAAAAGATCTTATAAATGCTGCAAAATTATCGCATATAGGTGAGAGAATTAATTTTTATTTTGCCAATGAACATAGTGCTTATATAGCTCTAAATAGCCTGCATTTTGGTTTTTCACATAAAGAAATTTTATTAATTTCTACTATTTTAAAAGCTAATGGAAAAAAAATCAATTCATTTGCAATAGAAAATATAAAAGATTTATTACCAAATAATCACATATTAGCTTGGCTTAATTTTATTTTAGCTTTATCAAAAAAACTTGCAAAAGACACTGATGAGAATCTTGATTTCACGCTAAAAAATCATACTTTGTATATATACTCGACTAAAAAACAAATTTATTTTTCAAAAGAAGAAATCAAAAAAATTTCAAAGCCAAAACTTATCATTTTAGCTTTTAATCAGCAAAATTAATTATTTTGTTTTAGAAGAAATCAAAAAAATTTCAAAGCCAAAACTTATCATTTTAGCTTTTAATCAGCAAAATTAATTATTTTGTTTTAAAAGTAAATTTTGCAATCTTTGTTTATTTTCTTCAAAATAAGAGTCAAAATCTTTTTCTTTTGGCTTTTGAGGTGCTTTGTTTTGTTCTTCATTTTTTATCAAAGCTTCATTTGTTTCTAATACCACATTAGAATTTCCTATAATCATAGTATAACGCTTTAAACCATATTCAAAAACTACAAGTTGATTGTGTCTATCAAGTGGTCTTTGAAAGATTAAATTAAAATTCCTATCTAAAGGGTGTTTTTGTCTTAGATATATTTTTAAAAACCAAAGTCCAACAAGCAAAAGTATCAAAATGCTTACAACTAAAATATAATTTGTAAAATCATATTCTTGCATTTTTATTTCCTCGTTTTTTTCCTCTAAGCTTTTTTTAGTACTTAAATTTACACCTTCTTTTTGAGCACGCAACCTTAAACCATATTCGCCAATTGCATCAGCGGTGATTTGTATTTTATCGCCTACACTTAAAGCTATAAAAGTTTTTTTATCTTCTGAAAAAATTTTAATTTTTTTTATAATATCAGAATTTAACGCTCTATCTTCCTCTTTTGCACTTTTAGCATTTAAAGTAAAAATAATAATACCATCTTTTTTCTTTTGACTAATACCTTCTTTATAAGGAACATCAAATGAAAAAGTAATATCCACCCTATCTTCTCTTGGATAAATATTGTAATCAAGAATTTTTGCCCCAAAAAGAGGTAAAGCGAGTAATAAAATCCAAATAAATTTCATTGCAATTCTTTTTTGAAATACTGCAATACTGATTTAGAATCTAAAATTTCATTAATCCTTATAGCAAGGTTTTTCTCATACACCATTACCTCACCTTTTCCAAAAATTCTTCTATTTAAATAAAGTTCCACGCTTTCACCCGCTGGCTTTTCAAGATCTATCACAGAACCAACTTCTAGTTTTAAAAGCTCTCTTACGCTCATATTAGTAGTACCAAGCTCACTAACAAAATCAACGCTAATATCTAAAATATCTTCATAAGATTGCAACAATCCTAAATGATCTTCTATCATAATTTTTTATAACCTATTCTAAAACGAGCATTTTTCATTTCATAAGTAAATTTTTCTTTGAGTTTGATTTTTGAAAATCCATCAATACGTCCTAAATATTCAGGAACACCCAAACGATACTCATCTTTGCCATTAGTGTCGTTAAGTAATTTTTTGGCATAACCTATAATTTGATTAGCTACTTCTTTTACTAAATCTGCTAGATCATCTTCTTTTAACTCTTCATGCAATAAAAATTGCGCAATCTCATTAAGAGCCTTTTTTTGAAAAAACAGATAAAAACTATATTCTTCATCTTTAAAATACAAAGGTATAGAAGCCCCATAAAGCTCGCCTCTAATCACGCTTGTTGGTGTAATTTTAAGTTTTAAAATGTGTTCACAAAAGTGATAAATCGAATATTCTAGTGTTTTAGTCATAGTTTTTTCCTTAGATAACTTTATAATAAATTTATTTTACTAAATAAACCTTTAATCACAATTAATAATTAAAATATAAAATATAGTAAATTTTTATTTAAATTAAAAAAGGTTTTTTGATGTTTATAGAAAATTTTAACATAAATGAAAAAGTTTTCATCATCGCTGAACTTTCAGCCAATCATGCAAATAGTCTTGAAATAGCTTTAAAAACTATACAAGCAGCCAAACAAGCAGGAGCTAATGCTATAAAAATTCAAACCTATACCCCAGATAGCTTAACACTAAATTCTGACAAAAAAGATTTTATTATTGAAGGTGGTTTATGGCATGGACGCAAACTATATGAGCTCTACGAAGAAGCTAAAACTCCTTATGAGTGGCATGAAAAACTTTTTGAATGTGCTAAAAATGAAGGTTTAATTTGCTTTTCTAGTCCTTTTTCTAAGGAAGATGTAAATTTTTTAAGGCGATTTAATCCCCCAGCTTATAAAATCGCTTCCTTTGAAGCAAATGATTATGATTTTGTGCGTTGTGTGGCAAAAGAAAACAAACCTACTTTAGTTTCTACAGGCATAGCCTATGAAGAAGAACTTGAAATGATTGTTAAAATTTTTAAAGAAGAAAACAATCCGAATTTGATTTTGCTTAAATGCACCTCGGCTTATCCTTCACAAATTTATGATTTAAATTTAAATGTCATAAAAACTTTACAAGAAAAATTTAACACTATTGTTGGTTTAAGTGATCATAGCGAGGGATTTTTAGCACCAACTTTAGCCGTAGCTCTTGGCGCAAGAGTCATAGAAAAACATTTTATATTAGACAAAACTTTAAATAGTGCTGATGCTAAATTTAGTCTTGATTTTGAGGAGTTTAAGCAAATGTGTTCTATGGTGCGTTTAAGCGAGCAAGCTTTAGGAAACAAAGAATTTAACATGGATGAAAAAACTTTAAAAAACCGCCATTTTGCAAGAAGTTTATATACAAGCAAAGACATCAAAAAAGGTGATATTTTCACACGAGAAAATATAAAAAGCGTAAGACCAAGCCTAGGTTTGCATCCTAAATTTTTACCTATCATGCTTGGTAAAAAAGCAAGTTGTGATATAGAATTTGCTAAAGCTTTAGAAGAAAAACATTTCAAGGAATAATCATGAAAAAATATATTTTGTTTAAAAATCATGATAGTAAAAAATATGTTTTGATATAATAAAATAAAAATTTGGACTTTAAATGAATAAAGAATTATTTTTAAAAAACACCCAAGCTCTTTTTGAAGTAGATCAAATACTAGCTTATGAGTTGAGAAAAATCACTCAAAATCATAAATTTAAAATCATAGAAGATAAAATTTTTGATTTGCAAAATCAAGTTTTTTTAGATGAAAATCATTCTTTTGATTATGATAAATTTCAATTATATCCAGTATTATTTTTTTATGGTTTTGGCGATGGAAAATTTTTTATAGAACTTTTAAAAAATCAGAATTTAAAACATATTGTTATTTTTGAAGAAGAATTAGAAATTTTATATCTAGCTTTTCATATGATTGATTTTACCACACTTCTTAGAAAAGAAAAACTTATTTTGTTTTTTACACCAAATATCAACACCGCTCAACTTAAAGTTTTATTTAATTATCCGCAAATCAAACATACGCTGAAAATTTTCAATTTTCATTTTTATAATGATTTTTATATTAATTTTTATACACCCAATGCTCAAAATGTGATGCAAATTTTATTAAATCTCATAAAAACACTAATGCTTGCTCGTGGAAATGACCCAAAAGATGCTTTGCTAGGAATAAAACATAATATTATAAATTTAGAAAAAATCATCACTCATACACCTTTTAAAAATCTAATAAAAGATAGAAAAGCAAGAGCAAAAAATGCCATTATAGTTTCAACAGGTCCTTCTTTGATGAAACAACTTCCGCTTTTAAAAAAATACCAAGAAAATGTTGTGATTTTTAGTGCTGATAGCTCTTATATTATCTTAGCTAAAGAAGGAATTAAGCCTGATTATGTCTTTTCACTAGAAAGAGAAGATATGACTAGCGAATTTTTTAATAATGATTTTGGAGAATTTGATAAAAATATTTTATTTATCATAGCCTCTTTAACTCATCCTAAAACTATAGAATATTTAGAAAAAAACAATAGAAATTATATGCTTGTTTTAAGACCTTTGTTTTTTGAAAGCAAACTTGGCTTAAATGAATATGGTTTTTTGGGAAATGGCATGAGTGTTGCTAATATGGCTTATGAGTTAGCTGGAGCTTTAAGATTTGAAAATATTATTTTAATAGGGCAAGATCTAGCTTATAGTGATGATGGAAAGTCTCACCCAAAAGAACATTTATATGGTGATCAAGGAGATGAAGAAGTTGTTTATAAAACAATCTGTGCATATGGAGGCAATAAAGAAGTAAAAACACAACTCACATGGTATTTGTTTTTAAAAAGTTTTGAAAAAGATATAGCTCTAGCTAGAGATATATTAAAAATCAAAACTTATAATGCCACAGAAGGTGGGGCAAGGATAGAAGGGACTATAGAAAAACCTTTTAAAGAAATTTGTGAAGAGTTTTTAAAAGAAAAAATTGAAAAAAATATTATTTTAACAAAAGCAAAAAATCCACAAAAAAAACTAAAACAATGCAAAGAAAAACTCAACAAACAAATAAAACAAAGTGAAATTTTTATCAATGAATGTAAAAAAGCTATTAAGGATAAAAACTTAGAAAGATTAGAAAAACTAAGACTTAAGCTCCCAAAAAGTGATTTTTTTTCAGATATTTTACAAGCTAGATGCTTTCAAAATGAATGTGAGGTTTTAAAATACAAAGTTGAAAAAGAAAAAAATACAAAATCTTTCTTAGAACAACAAATCGATTTTTTTGATGAGATTATTTTATATCTTGAAAATTATAATAAAACTATAAAAGAAAATTTAAAACAATAACACATCAAATTTTTGATAAAAAACATAAAAAATGACGATATTATTTTTTTAATCAAAAAGGATAAAAATGAAAACAGAGATTTTTAAAAAAAATTTAAAAGCCTTAAAAGGAAGTGAATATCAAACACTAAAAAGAAAATTAGGTAGAATAAAAGAAGCTAAAGATTATATTTATGTTTTTGATAAAGATCCTTTAAATTGTAATATATGCTATAAAAATATAAAAAATTTATATATAAATCCTTTAAAAGAACTACAAGAAAAAATTGAGCTATTTAATAAAGAATACTTAAGATACCCTATACTTTTTTTCTATGGATTAGGCAATGGTATATTTTACAAAAGTTTGCTTGCAAATAAAGAACATAAAAGAGTTATTGTATATGAAAAAGACATTGAGTTAATATTTTTAGTTTTTAATATGATAGATTTTTCCAAAGAACTTTTAGAAGGTAGATTTATTTTAATCCATACAAAGGAATTTAACTATACAAAAGCTGATACATTGTGCTCTTTTTTAAATTTATTTTTAAAAACTTACACTCTACATATTCATTGCGAATTTTATGAAGAAAGACAAAAAGAAGAAATTAAAAACATAAATGATTTAAATTCCAAAGTTATTAAAAATATTGCTTTAAGAAGAGGAAATGATCCAATTGATGCTATGCAAGGCATAGAGCAATTTGTTCTAAATTTACCTAAAATGCTTACACATCCAAGTTTTAACGAATTTAAGAAAAAAAGATCAAATAAAAGCAAAAATGCTATATTGGTAGCCACTGGACCTTCTTTAAAAAAACAACTTCCTTTACTTAAAAAATATGCTAACAAAGCTACTATATTTTGTGCTGATAGCGCTTATCCTATCTTAGCAAAGGCAGGTATAAAACCTGATTATGTTTGTATGCTAGAAAGAGATGATGTGGTATCAAAATGCTTTGATAATGATTTTAAAGAATTTGATAAAGACATTACTTTTATTTTAGCTTCATTAGTATATAAAGATAGTATAAAATTTTTAGAAAAAAATAAAAGAAAATATATTTTAGTTTCAAGATCAATGCCTTTTGCTTATTCTTTAGGATTGCATGATTTTGGCTATGTAAGCGGTGGAATGAGCGTAGCACATTTAAACTATGAACTAGCACTTTTACTAGGACATGAAAATATCATCTTAATAGGACAAGATTTAGCTTATAGTGATGATGGACAAACTCATAGTGAAGGATTTTTACATGAAAGTTATCACGAAGGAGATTTTGAACGCGATCATGGAAAATTTGAAACCTTAGCTTATGGCGGAAAAACTTATGTGCAAAGTTCAGAGGTTTGGATATTATTTAAACAAATTTTTGAAAGTTTATTTCACAAACAAACAAAAGCAAAAATTTACAATGCCACAGAAGGCGGAGCAAGGATAGAAGGAACCATAGAAAAACCTTTTAAAGAAATTTGTAAAGAGTTTTTAAAAGATGAGGTAAAAAAACCTTTTCCAAAGCTAAATCCACCAAAACGCAAAGATAGCCAAGAGCTTATGCTAAAAGCTTACAAACAAATCAAACAAAATATAAAAGCTAATGAAAAATTCTTAAAAATTTGTAAAAAATTACATAAAGAATTAAACTATCAAAGCAAAACACACTATACTTTACATGAGTTAAATATAAAAATAGATCAACTAAAAGAGACTATAGAAAGTAATAAATACATTTTCTTAAGAGAAGTTTTAAGTCCTTCTTTATTTCATCTTGAAAGTAATTTCTCAAAAATCTATGTTAATCCTATGCACAATGATAGCGATAAACAAAATAAACTTGTTGCTTGGATTACAGCACATAAATCTTGGCTAGAAGAAATTAGCGAGTTAGCTTTAGTCCAAGAAAAAGCTTTAAAAATAGCCATCATACCTTTACAAGATATTTTAGAAAAAAGAAATTTAATATAAGGCGAAACTGCCTTATATTATTTGGATTTATTGTAAGAGTTTTAAAACATTTTGTTGCACAGCATTAGCCTGACTCATAGCATAAGATCCACTTTGAGCTAGGATGTTGTATTTAGAGAAATTTGCACTTTCTGCTGCAAAGTCTACATCTCTGATGTTTGATTCAGCTGATTTGATATTTACTTGGGTTACACTGATGTTATTTAGTGTAGCTGTGATTTGATTTTGCACCGCACCAATGTCAGCTCTAATGGCATCTAGATTTGCTGTAGCAGTTTCTACTATATCCATCACAGCCATAGCACCTTTAAGAGTAGTAACACCTGGAGTTTGATCATTAGCTGCTATTTCCATGCCACCAGCAGTATTAAAATTAGCAAATTGAGAAACCCCATTACCAGGACTTACTCCAAAAGCAGCTGAAAAAGCGGTTACAAAAGCTAAAGCATCAGTAGAGTTATATACTTTAGACATATCCTTACCACTTCCTACTGAAAAACCTGAGCCTTCACTCATACCACTACCTTGAGCACCCATAAAAGCAGAAACAGATGAAAATGTCACTATCATCTTACCACCGCCTTTATAAGCATTAAAGCCCATAGCATCAGCTACATTGGTGTCAATTCTACCCTTTGATTCTCTTAAAGATACAGAAGCTTGAGAGATCATATCAGTTGTACCCATACCTATAGTAGAAAGATTACTTCCTGATATTAATATATCTTTACCATCATTTTTGATTAAAGATAAACGACCATAATTTTCATAGTCTTTTTTCATAACTCCTGCTCCAGGACCCATACTACCATCTATTTTAATACCTCTACCATCTCTTGAGGTTAATACAAGTCTACCATTAGCATCTCTTGAAGCTTCTACCCCTGTGCTATCTTTAACTGAATTTATAGCAGCTACTAAAGAGCCATTTTGATCACTATCTTGATATTCTATTCTACCTATCTTCACTCCATTTATAGCAAAATCATCACTCGTAACACCAGCTTTTATAGGACCAACACCCGTAGTTTCAACTAAGAAATTTGCTCTAACACCTGTGATATCAGAAACTCTATTAATCTCTTCAGCTAAAGCACCAAGTCCTGTTCCTACTGAAGTAGAAATCACCACAGGTTGGAATTTAAAATCATCTACCCCATTATAATTTTTGATAGTAAGTTGAGCTATACCACTATCTTTAGCTTGTGAGCCTGTTTCAAACCTAGTTACACCTATTTTAGAACTTTGAGTTGGCCCTATACTAGCTTTTACGGTTTGATTTGACTGTGCACCTAGTTGGAATTCTTGATTTATAAAGTTTCCGCTTAAAAGTTGTTTGCCATTAAAAGCTGTGGTGTTAGCTATATTGTCAAGCTCTTCCATCAAACGATTAATATCAGCTTGAAGCATATTTCTTGTTTTAGTACTTTGTCCATCTTGTGCTGCTTGAGTAGCTTTTACTTTGATAGTATCTAAGATTTTAAGCTGCTCATCCATAGCCTTATCAGCTGTTTGTAAAATACCTATAGCATCATTACCATTATTTATTGCTTGACCTAAAGTTGCAGCTTGTGATCTTAAGCTATCTGCTATAGCCATACCTGAAGCATCATCTGCTGCAGAGTTGATTCTAAGACCTGAACTAAGTCTTGATAAAGACTTATCAAGCTCTCTTGCTGTGATAGTTGAATTTGCATGTGCATTCATTGCACCTATGTTGGTGTTTATTCTAAAACCCATTTTAAATCCTTTCAAAATATTGCTTAGAACTTTTAAAGCAATAAATGTTCCAAATTTTAAAGAGTTGTTTTAAAGAGTTGTTTTAAAGAGTTGTTTTAAAGAGTTGTTTTAAAGAGTTGTTTTAAAGAGTTGTTTTAAAGAGTTGTTTTAAAGAGTTGTTTTAAAGAAACACCTTGAATTTCAAGGTGTTTTGGATTTCCTAACTATTGTAATAATCTCATTACATTTTGTTGCACAGCATTAGCCTGACTCATAGCATAAGATCCACTTTGAGCTAGGATGTTATGTTTAGCAAAGTTTGCACTTTCTGCTGCAAAGTCTACATCTCTGATGTTTGATTCAGCTGATTTGATATTTACTTGGGTTACACTGATGTTATTTAGTGTAGCTGTGATTTGATTTTGCACAGAACCAATGTCAGCTCTAATTTTATCAAGGTTGGTAATAGCAGTTTCAGCTATATCCATCACAGCCATAGCACCTTTAAGCGTGGTAACGCCAGCTTCTTGATCTTTAGCTGCTATATTTGCCGATACAGCAAAGTTAGCAAATTGAGAAACCCCATTACCAGGACTTACTCCAAAAGCAGCTGAAAAAGCGGTTACAAAAGCTAAAGCATCAGTAGAGTTATATACTTTAGACATATCCTTACCACTTCCTACTGAAAAACCTGAGCCTTCACTCATACCACTACCTTGAGCACCCATAAAAGCAGAAACAGATGAAAATGTCACTATCATCTTACCACCGCCTTTATAAGCATTAAAGCCCATAGCATCAGCTACATTGGTGTCAATTCTACCCTTTGATTCTCTTAAAGATACAGAAGCTTGAGAGATCATATCAGTTGTACCCATACCTATAGTAGAAAGATTACTTCCTGATATTAATATATCTTTACCATCATTTTTGATTAAAGATAAACGACCATAATTTTCATAGTCTTTTTTCATAACTCCTGCTCCAGGACCCATACTACCATCTATTTTAATACCTCTACCATCTCTTGAGGTTAATACAAGTCTACCATTAGCATCTCTTGAAGCTTCTACCCCTGTGCTATCTTTAACTGAATTTATAGCAGCTACTAAAGAGCCATTTTGATCACTATCTTGATATTCTATTCTACCTATCTTCACTCCATTTATAGCAAAATCATCACTCGTAACACCAGCTTTTATAGGACCAACACCCGTAGTTTCAACTAAGAAATTTGCTCTAACACCTGTGATATCAGAAACTCTATTAATCTCTTCAGCTAAAGCACCAAGTCCTGTTCCTACTGAAGTAGAAATCACCACAGGTTGGAATTTAAAATCATCTACCCCATTATAATTTTTGATAGTAAGTTGAGCTATACCACTATCTTTAGCTTGTGAGCCTGTTTCAAACCTAGTTACACCTATTTTAGAACTTTGAGTTGGCCCTATACTAGCTTTTACGGTTTGATTTGACTGTGCACCTAGTTGGAATTCTTGATTTATAAAGTTTCCGCTTAAAAGTTGTTTGCCATTAAAAGCTGTGGTGTTAGCTATATTGTCAAGCTCTTCCATCAAACGATTAATATCAGCTTGAAGCATATTTCTTGTTTTAGTACTTTGTCCATCTTGTGCTGCTTGAGTAGCTTTTACTTTGATAGTATCTAAGATTTTAAGCTGCTCATCCATAGCCTTATCAGCTGTTTGTAAAATACCTATAGCATCATTACCATTATTTATTGCTTGACCTAAAGTTGCAGCTTGTGATCTTAAGCTATCTGCTATAGCCATACCTGAAGCATCATCTGCTGCAGAGTTGATTCTAAGACCTGAACTAAGTCTTGATAAAGACTTATCAAGCTCTCTTGCTGTGATAGTTGAATTTGCATGTGCATTCATTGCACCTATGTTGGTGTTTATTCTAAAACCCATTTTAAATCCTTTCAAAATATTGCTTAGAACTTTTAAAGCAATAAATGTTCCAAATTTTAAAGAGTTGTTTTAAAGAGTTGTTTTAAAGAGTTGTTTTAAAGAGTTGTTTTAAAGAGTTGTTTTAAAGAGTTGTTTTAAAGAGTTGTTTTAAAGAGTTGTTTTAAAGAAACACCTTGAATTTCAAGGTGTTTTGGATTTCCTAACTATTGTAATAATCTCATTACATTTTGTTGCACAGCATTAGCCTGACTCATAGCATAAGATCCACTTTGAGCTAGGATGTTATGTTTAGCAAAGTTTGCACTTTCTGCTGCAAAGTCTACATCTCTGATGTTTGATTCAGCTGATTTGATATTTACTTGGGTTACACTGATGTTATTTAGTGTAGCTGTGATTTGATTTTGCACAGAACCAATGTCAGCTCTAATTTTATCAAGGTTGGTAATAGCAGTTTCAGCTATATCCATCACAGCCATAGCACCTTTAAGCGTGGTAACGCCAGCTTCTTGATCTTTAGCTGCTATATTTGCCGATACAGCAAAGTTAGCAAATTGAGAAACCCCATTACCAGGACTTACTCCAAAAGCAGCTGAAAAAGCGGTTACAAAAGCTAAAGCATCAGTAGAGTTATATACTTTAGACATATCCTTACCACTTCCTACTGAAAAACCTGAGCCTTCACTCATACCACTACCTTGAGCACCCATAAAAGCAGAAACAGATGAAAATGTCACTATCATCTTACCACCGCCTTTATAAGCATTAAAGCCCATAGCATCAGCTACATTGGTGTCAATTCTACCCTTTGATTCTCTTAAAGATACAGAAGCTTGAGAGATCATATCAGTTGTACCCATACCTATAGTAGAAAGATTACTTCCTGATATTAATATATCTTTACCATCATTTTTGATTAAAGATAAACGACCATAATTTTCATAGTCTTTTTTCATAACTCCTGCTCCAGGACCCATACTACCATCTATTTTAATACCTCTACCATCTCTTGAGGTTAATACAAGTCTACCATTAGCATCTCTTGAAGCTTCTACCCCTGTGCTATCTTTAACTGAATTTATAGCAGCTACTAAAGAGCCATTTTGATCACTATCTTGATATTCTATTCTACCTATCTTCACTCCATTTATAGCAAAATCATCACTCGTAACACCAGCTTTTATAGGACCAACACCCGTAGTTTCAACTAAGAAATTTGCTCTAACACCTGTGATATCAGAAACTCTATTAATCTCTTCAGCTAAAGCACCAAGTCCTGTTCCTACTGAAGTAGAAATCACCACAGGTTGGAATTTAAAATCATCTACCCCATTATAATTTTTGATAGTAAGTTGAGCTATACCACTATCTTTAGCTTGTGAGCCTGTTTCAAACCTAGTTACACCTATTTTAGAACTTTGAGTTGGCCCTATACTAGCTTTTACGGTTTGATTTGACTGTGCACCTAGTTGGAATTCTTGATTTATAAAGTTTCCGCTTAAAAGTTGTTTGCCATTAAAAGCTGTGGTGTTAGCTATATTGTCAAGCTCTTCCATCAAACGATTAATATCAGCTTGAAGCATATTTCTTGTTTTAGTACTTTGTCCATCTTGTGCTGCTTGAGTAGCTTTTACTTTGATAGTATCTAAGATTTTAAGCTGCTCATCCATAGCCTTATCAGCTGTTTGTAAAATACCTATAGCATCATTACCATTATTTATTGCTTGACCTAAAGTTGCAGCTTGTGATCTTAAGCTATCTGCTATAGCCATACCTGAAGCATCATCTGCTGCAGAGTTGATTCTAAGACCTGAACTAAGTCTTGATAAAGACTTATCAAGCTCTCTTGCTGTGATAGTTGAATTTGCATGTGCATTCATTGCACCTATGTTGGTGTTTATTCTAAAACCCATTTTAAATCCTTTCAAAATATTGCTTAGAACTTTTAAAGCAATAAATGTTCCAAATTTTAAAGAGTTGTTTTAAAGAGTTGTTTTAAAGAGTTGTTTTAAAGAGTTGTTTTAAAGAGTTGTTTTAAAGAGTTGTTTTAAAGAGTTGTTTTAAAGAGTTGTTTTAAAGAAACACCTTGAATTTCAAGGTGTTTTGGATTTCCTAACTATTGTAATAATCTCATTACATTTTGTTGCACAGCATTAGCCTGACTCATAGCATAAGATCCACTTTGAGCTAGGATGTTATGTTTAGCAAAGTTTGCACTTTCTGCTGCAAAGTCTACATCTCTGATGTTTGATTCAGCTGATTTGATATTTACTTGGGTTACACTGATGTTATTTAGTGTAGCTGTGATTTGATTTTGCACAGAACCAATGTCAGCTCTAATTTTATCAAGGTTGGTAATAGCAGTTTCAGCTATATCCATCACAGCCATAGCACCTTTAAGCGTGGTAACGCCAGCTTCTTGATCTTTAGCTGCTATATTTGCCGATACAGCAAAGTTAGCAAATTGAGAAACCCCATTACCAGGACTTACTCCAAAAGCAGCTGAAAAAGCGGTTACAAAAGCTAAAGCATCAGTAGAGTTATATACTTTAGACATATCCTTACCACTTCCTACTGAAAAACCTGAGCCTTCACTCATACCACTACCTTGAGCACCCATAAAAGCAGAAACAGATGAAAATGTCACTATCATCTTACCACCGCCTTTATAAGCATTAAAGCCCATAGCATCAGCTACATTGGTGTCAATTCTACCCTTTGATTCTCTTAAAGATACAGAAGCTTGAGAGATCATATCAGTTGTACCCATACCTATAGTAGAAAGATTACTTCCTGATATTAATATATCTTTACCATCATTTTTGATTAAAGATAAACGACCATAATTTTCATAGTCTTTTTTCATAACTCCTGCTCCAGGACCCATACTACCATCTATTTTAATACCTCTACCATCTCTTGAGGTTAATACAAGTCTACCATTAGCATCTCTTGAAGCTTCTACCCCTGTGCTATCTTTAACTGAATTTATAGCAGCTACTAAAGAGCCATTTTGATCACTATCTTGATATTCTATTCTACCTATCTTCACTCCATTTATAGCAAAATCATCACTCGTAACACCAGCTTTTATAGGACCAACACCCGTAGTTTCAACTAAGAAATTTGCTCTAACACCTGTGATATCAGAAACTCTATTAATCTCTTCAGCTAAAGCACCAAGTCCTGTTCCTACTGAAGTAGAAATCACCACAGGTTGGAATTTAAAATCATCTACCCCATTATAATTTTTGATAGTAAGTTGAGCTATACCACTATCTTTAGCTTGTGAGCCTGTTTCAAACCTAGTTACACCTATTTTAGAACTTTGAGTTGGCCCTATACTAGCTTTTACGGTTTGATTTGACTGTGCACCTAGTTGGAATTCTTGATTTATAAAGTTTCCGCTTAAAAGTTGTTTGCCATTAAAAGCTGTGGTGTTAGCTATATTGTCAAGCTCTTCCATCAAACGATTAATATCAGCTTGAAGCATATTTCTTGTTTTAGTACTTTGTCCATCTTGTGCTGCTTGAGTAGCTTTTACTTTGATAGTATCTAAGATTTTAAGCTGCTCATCCATAGCCTTATCAGCTGTTTGTAAAATACCTATAGCATCATTACCATTATTTATTGCTTGACCTAAAGTTGCAGCTTGTGATCTTAAGCTATCTGCTATAGCCATACCTGAAGCATCATCTGCTGCAGAGTTGATTCTAAGACCTGAACTAAGTCTTGATAAAGACTTATCAAGCTCTCTTGCTGTGATAGTTGAATTTGCATGTGCATTCATTGCACCTATGTTGGTGTTTATTCTAAAACCCATTTTAAATCCTTTCAAAATATTGCTTAGAACTTTTAAAGCAATAAATGTTCCAAATTTTAAAGAGTTGTTTTAAAGAGTTGTTTTAAAGAGTTGTTTTAAAGAGTTGTTTTAAAGAGTTGTTTTAAAGAGTTGTTTTAAAGAGTTGTTTTAAAGAGTTGTTTTAAAGAAACACCTTGAATTTCAAGGTGTTTTGGATTTCCTAACTATTGTAATAATCTCATTACATTTTGTTGCACAGCATTAGCCTGACTCATAGCATAAGATCCACTTTGAGCTAGGATGTTATGTTTAGCAAAGTTTGCACTTTCTGCTGCAAAGTCTACATCTCTGATGTTTGATTCAGCTGATTTGATATTTACTTGGGTTACACTGATGTTATTTAGTGTAGCTGTGATTTGATTTTGCACAGAACCAATGTCAGCTCTAATTTTATCAAGGTTGGTAATAGCAGTTTCAGCTATATCCATCACAGCCATAGCACCTTTAAGCGTGGTAACGCCAGCTTCTTGATCTTTAGCTGCTATATTTGCCGATACAGCAAAGTTAGCAAATTGAGAAACCCCATTACCAGGACTTACTCCAAAAGCAGCTGAAAAAGCGGTTACAAAAGCTAAAGCATCAGTAGAGTTATATACTTTAGACATATCCTTACCACTTCCTACTGAAAAACCTGAGCCTTCACTCATACCACTACCTTGAGCACCCATAAAAGCAGAAACAGATGAAAATGTCACTATCATCTTACCACCGCCTTTATAAGCATTAAAGCCCATAGCATCAGCTACATTGGTGTCAATATTGCCTTTTGACTCTCTTAAAGATATAGAAGCTTGAGAGATCATATCAGTTGTACCCATACCTATAGTAGAAAGATTACTTCCTGATATTAATATATCTTTACCATCATTTTTGATTAAAGATAAACGGCCATAGTTTTTATAATCTTTTTGCATTATACCTGCTCCAGGACCCATGCTACCACCTATTTCTATACCTCTACCATCTCTTGAGGTTAATACAAGTCTACCATTAGCATCTTTAGAGGCTTCTACTCCTGTAGTATCTTTAACTGAGTTAATTGCTGAAATCAAGGCTCCATTTTCATCGCCATCTTTATACTCAACCTCGCCAATTCTTACTCCATTAATAGAAAAATCTTGACTAGTTTTTCCTGCTTTAATATTACCAACACCCGTAGTTTCAACTAAGAAATTTGCTCTAACACCTGTGATATCAGAAACTCTATTAATCTCTTCAGCTAAAGCACCAAGTCCTGTTCCTACTGAAGTAGAAATCACTACAGGTTGGAATTTAAAATCATCTATACCATTATAATTTTTGATAGTAAGTTGAGCTATACCGCTTTCTCTTGACATAGAACCTGTTTCAAATCTAGTTACACCTATTTTAGAGCTTTGAGTTGAACCAATACTTGCTTTAATAGATTGATTTGACTGCGCACCTACTTGGAATTCTTGATTTACAAAACCACCACTTAATAACTGCTTTCCGTTAAATGAAGTTTGATTTGCAATATTATCAAGTTGCTCCATCAAACGATTAATATCAGCTTGAAGCATATTTCTTGTTTTAGTAGTTTGCCCATCTTGTGCTGCTTGAGTAGCTTTTACTTTGATAGTATCTAAGATTTTAAGCTGCTCATCCATAGCCTTATCAGCTGTTTGTAAAATACCTAAAGCATCATTACCATTACTTATAGCTTGACCTAAAGTATTAGCTTGCGATCTTAAGCTATCTGCTATAGCCATACCTGAAGCATCATCTGCTGCAGAGTTGATTCTAAGACCTGAACTTAATCTGCTTAGAGAGTTATCTAATGCTCTTGAGTTTAAATTTGCGTTGTTTTGAGCATTTAAAGATGCCACATTAGTATTTATACGAAATCCCATTTTAAATCCTTTTAAATAAATTCAACCGCTTCCATGCAGTTGTTTAAGCTATATCGAAAAAATGATAAAAAAATTTATACTTTTAATATATTTTTATATTCATTTATAGAATTTTCCATACTTGCTAGACTTAATGCTGTAAATTCTAAAAATATTTTTAAAAAATCTGCATAACTTGATAAAGCATTTTGAGACTCTTGATATAAACTCACATTAAAAAAGCCCCTATGATAAAATAATGGTTTATACATAAAACTTTGTAAAATTTTTGCATTATCTAATAAATCATTAAAATCAAAAATAGATTCTGATACTTGCTCATCAAAAACTGCATTTTGATTTTGTAAAATTGCTAAAAGATCTTTTGCTTTTTGATGTAAAGCATTTAACTCTAAATAATCTTTTTGTAAAATTTCCAAAGATTTTTTTAATAATTTTTCTTGCCTATTAATACTTAAAACATTTGGAAATACATAATCTTGTTTTTTATCTTTATATAGTGCTAAAACCTTTTCAAAAGGTATCTCTATGGTATAATCTATAAAAGCTCCACCTTCTGTGGCATTATAAAATTTAACATCAGGATGAGATACAAATAAAACTTCCAATCTTTTTCTAAATTCATCCCAGCCTATATGAGTTTGAATAAAACCTTGCTTATTATAAGCTAACACTTGAAGTTTTTCTGCTTTATGCTCAGCTTCTTCTACATTATGAAATGTAAAAACTTCTGGGTTAGCATGCGATTTCCCATCATCACTAAAAGCCAAATCTTGTCCTATCATGATTACATTAGTAAATCCCAAAGCTATAGCAAAATTATAAGCAAAATGAGCCACATTGATACCAATATCTAAATAACCAAAATCATTTAAATTAAATTTTTGTTGATAATCTAAATTTTTTAAAATAAAAATTTTTGGATTTTTATTTTCTAAAATTTGCATTAAAGCTTTATCTACAGCAGCATTTATAATATAAATGGGTTCTTTTTTACTTTGTGGTAAATTTTCATAAAAACTTGCACATTCTTCGTAAATATCCATAGAAAAAACAAAATCAGGATAAATTTCATTCTTAAGTAAAGTCTTATAAGTAGCATCTAAAGCAAATATCACATAATCATCTTGACAAGTTTTTAAAAGCTTAAGTTGTTTATTTAAAGAAGGACCTGCGCACACCACAATAACACTTTTATTTCTTCCTTTATTTTCATAAATAAATCTTTGAAAAGGAATGTTTTTTAAGACTAAAGGTATGTTAGATAAAAATTGTTTATAAATTTTAGCATCCATAGTAAAACTTGTATCAACATTTCCCACCACTCTTTTTATCACATCTAAACATTTGTGATACACAAAATCAAATATAGGGCTTTTGTTATAAAATTCACTATAAGGTAAAAGTTTAAAAAGCCCTAAATACTCAAAACAATCTTTTTGTGAAAAAAGCAAAACAAGATACTCTTCTAATCTTTTCTCTTCTACATCACAAAGATATATTTTTCCGCTTGAAAGCTCTTGACTTAAATCCATCTTGCTTAAAACATTAGCAAAAAATTCTGCTTTATCAAAAATAAAAATGTGTTTATTAATAAGTTTTTTTAAAAAAAGCCCATCTCCTATACCGCAAAAAAATATATTAGGTTTTATTAAATCATCTTTTGAGGGCACAAAGGGTGTTTGACTTGGAAAGATGTCGATAAATTCTTCTTTTAAAGATAGAATTTTTTTTTGTAATGGTTTATTGGTAAATTCTAAAGCTTGTAAGTTTTTTTGCAAAAACATTTTATATCCTATGAAATTAAATTATAGAAAATTATATCATTAATTGCATTTTATTTAAAAATCCATCTAAGCAAAAAATTTAACTTTTTTTTATACACTTTTACTAATTTTAATCCTTATAAGGAAAATAATGAAAAATTTAATCATAGTAGAATCACCTGCTAAAGCTAAAACCATAGGTAATTTTCTAGGTAAAGACTATGAAGTAATAGCTTCTAAAGGTCACATTAGAGATTTACCTAAAACTAGCTTTGGTATAAAAATAGAAGATGAAAATTTTAAACCAGAATATAGAATTTCAAATGATCATTCAAGTTTAGTAAAAGAACTCAAAGAAAAGGCTAAAAAAGCTAAAACCATCTACCTTGCAACCGATGAGGATCGTGAGGGTGAAGCCATAGCTTATCATATAGCTAAGGCTATTAATAAAGATGAAAATTCCCTGCCACGCATAGTTTTTCATGAGATTACTAAAAGCGCTATAGAAAATGCTTTAAAAAACCCAAGATCTTTAAATGTAAATAGCGTCAATGCTCAACAAACTAGACGCTTACTTGATCGTATAGTAGGCTATAAATTAAGTCCTTTACTAAATCAAAAAATCCAAAAAGGCTTAAGTGCAGGGCGTGTGCAAAGTGCGGCTTTAAAAATCATCGTCGATAGAGAAAGAGAAATAAAAGCTTTTATTCCTTTAAAATACTTTAGTATAGATATGATTTTTGAAAAAGACTTGCAAGCTGAATTAGTCGAATTTCAAAATCAAAAGATAGAAAAACTAAGTCTAACTAACGAAGATAGAACCAAACTCATCTTTGAAACTTGCAAAAATGCTAACTTTAAAATAAAAGATATAGAAAGTAAAGATAGAAAAATAGCTCCACAAGCACCTTTTATGACTTCAACCCTGCAACAAAGCGCGAGCAATCGCCTAGGTTTTAACCCTAAAAAAACCATGATAATTGCTCAAAAACTTTACGAGGGTGTAAAAACCCATCAAGGTATTATGGGTGTGATTACTTATATGAGAACTGACAGCTTAAACATCGCAAAAGAAGCTTTAGAAGAAGTAAGAAAACTCATCAAAAATGATTTTGGCAAAGAATACTTACCAAGTAAAGCAAATATTTATACCACTAAAAGCAAAGGCGCTCAAGAAGCACACGAAGCTATAAGACCGACTAATCTTAGCTTTACGCCAAAACTTGCAAGTGAATTTTTAGAAAAAGATGAAGCAAGATTATATACTTTAATATATAATCGCTTTTTAGCTTCACAAATGAATCCTGCTATATCTCAAACTCAAAATGTCTATGCAAAATCAAATGAAGCAAGTTTTAAAATAAGCGGTAGAAAAATTTTATTTGATGGGCATTATAAAGTATATGGAGATATGGATAAAGATAAAATTTTACCTAATTTAAAACTAGAAGATATACTAAATATACAAAATATAGAATTAAACTCGCATTTTACCGAGCCACCTTCAAGATATTCTGAAGCTGGGCTTGTTAAAAAGTTAGAAAATCTTGGCATAGGACGCCCTTCTACTTATGCTCCAACCATCTCTTTACTTAGTACAAGAGAATATGTGCGTATAGATAAAAAGCAAATCATACCTAATGAAATAGCCTTTGTTGTAACAGAAGTTTTAGAACAAAACTTTAGCGATATAGTAGATAGTGATTTTACTTCTAAAATGGAAGATAAACTTGATATCATTGCAGAAGGCAAAATGGACTGGCAAGAAGTTTTAAGAGAGTTTTATTTTCCTTTTATGAGAAAAATTGATGAAGGTAAAAAAAATATAAAAAGCCAAAAAACTTTCACAAAGCTAGATGAAACCTGCCCTGATTGTGGTGGAGAGCTTGCTATAAGAAAAGGAAGATATGGAGAATTTATAGCTTGTTTAAATTTTCCAAAATGTAAATACTCAAGAAATTTAAAACAAGAAACACAAAACGAAGAAAAAAGCGAGAAAAAACTCAATACCATAGGCGTGAAATGCCCAAGCTGTCAAGAAGGTGAGATCGTGGAGCGTTTTTCTAAGCGTGGTAAATTTTATGGATGTAGTGCTTATCCAAAATGCAACTATATAAGTAAATACAAACCAAGTGAAGAAAAATGTAGCAAATGTGGCGAAACTTTGATTATCAAAGAGCTTAAAAAAGGCACATTTTTAGAGTGCTTAAAATGCAAAATCAAAAAGGAAATCTAATGCAAATTATGCTTTGTGCTATATCTAATATAGCAAGTGGAGGGTGCGGAGAAGATTGTAAATACTGCACTCAAAGCGCTCATGTAAAAACTAATATCAACAAATATAAAAGAAAAGATATAGATCAAATTGTTTTAGAAGCTAAAATGGCTAAGAAAAATGAGGCTTTAGGTTTTTGTTTAGTTACAGCAGGTGCTGGAATTGATGATGAAAAACTTGAGTATGTGTGCAAAGTAGCTCATGCGGTGCAAAAAGAAGTAGAAGGACTTTTACTCATAGCTTGCAATGGCATAGCAAATTTAGAACAACTCAAAGAATTAAAAAAAGCAGGAATTTTTTCTTATAATCATAATCTAGAAACTTCTAAAGAATTTTTTCCAAACATATGCTCTACGCATACTTGGGAGCAAAGATTTCAAACTAATCTTTATGCTAAAGAAGCAGGTTTAATGCTTTGCTGTGGCGGAATTTATGGTCTTGGAGAAAGTGAAGCTGATAGAAAAAGTTTTAGAACAAGTTTAAAAGAGCTTGATCCTTTTTCCTCGCCTATTAATTTTTTCATACCAAATGAAAATTTAAAGCTCAAGCAAAACTTATTAAATGCTGACGAGGCGTTAAATATCATCAAAGACACTAAAAAAGACTTACCAAATGCACATATCATGGTAGCAGGTGGTAGAGAAGTAGTTCTAAAAGAAAGACAATATGAAATTTTTGACGCAGGAGCTAGTGCTATAGTAGTAGGTGATTATCTTACAACTAAAGGCGAAGAACCTAGCAAAGATATACAAAAACTAAAACAAATGGGATTTAGCTTTGCTAGCTCATGCCATTGATGCTCAAGCTGCTACGGATTTAAAAATTTTATTAGTCGTAGCAGGATGTTTGCTTACATCACCTTATATTGCTAAATTTTTAAAACTCCCACTTTCAGCCACTGAAATTATGCTTGGCTCTTTTATAGGATTTTTAGGTTTTATAGGAGAAAGTGAGAATTTTAAGCTTTTGGCTAATGCAGGATTTTACTATCTTATGTTTATAGCAGGGATGGAAATCAATCTTAAAACCTTTTTAAAAACCGAAAGAAGCTTACTTAATAAAGCTTTTATTTACATCATACTTTTATATGTTTTTAGCGTTTTAGCGGTTGAAAGTATAGATATTTCTTATATTTTTGTCATTATCATACCTGTTATGAGTGTAGGTTTGCTCTCAACGCTTTATAGAGATTTTGGTAAAAACTGTGAGTGGCTAAATGTATCCATGGTGGTAGCCACTTTAGCTGAAGTTGTGAGCATAGTTTTACTTACCATAGCTGCAGCATTTTTGGGAAAAGGTGCTGATCTTTTCTCACTCACTCAAAATTTATTATACCTAGTGGGATTTTTAGCACTTTGTATTTTTGGATTTAAATTTTTAGAAGTGCTTTTTTGGTGGTATCCACAACTTAAAACTATACTCATGCCTTGGCAAGATCAAAATGAAAAAGATATAAGATTTTGCATGGCAATTTTCATAGCCATAGTTGCGATTATGATTTATTTTAAACTTGAAGTTGCACTTGGAGCTTTTATAGCTGGTTCATTTATAGCTACTTTTTTTGATCATAAAAAAGACTTAGAGCATAAACTTTCTAGTTTTGGTTATGGCTTTTTAATCCCTATATTTTTCATTTATATAGGTTCAAGCTTTAAACTCCAAATGCTTTTAAACCCTCAAGTTTTAATCATAGCTTTTTCACTAACTATCTTTATGATAGGACTAAGAATACTTTGTGCTATGACTTTTGTAAAAATACTTGGTTTAAAAAATACCTTTTTATTTGGCTTAAGCCATTCTATGCCACTAACCTTACTTATCGCAGTAGCTACGCTTTCTTATCAAACTAATATTATCACTCAAGATATATACTCAGGATTAGTGCTTACTGCTTTACTTGAAGCAATTTTAGCTATTAGCTTAATAAAATTTATCAATAATCTTAGTAGAAAATGACTCTACTAAGTATTTATTTTCACTCGCTATAATTTTCTTATGAAAAATTTAGACACACTTTTAGAATTAGCCTTAAAAGCAGGCAAGGAAGCCTCTAAGGTATTGCTTGAATATAAAGACAAAAATACCTTATGGCTTAAAGATGATGATTCCCCAGTAGGTTTAGCTGATATAAAATCTAATGAAGCCATTAGTGAAATTTTAGCTTCAAGCGATATAGCTCTATGCTCTGAAGAAAATATACTTTCTTATGAAGAAAGAAAAAATTTAGAGTATTTTTGGCTAATAGATCCTCTTGATGGCACTAAATCTTATGCTAAAAAAGATAAAGAATATTGTGTTTTAATCGCATTAATCCATAAAAACACTCCTGTGCTTTCGCTTATAGGCGATGTGGAAAATAATGCATTTTATTATGCACATACCCATACTAAAGTTTATAAAAATAATGAAATTTTAAATCTTAGTTTAGAGCAATACGAAAAGGTTAAAAATATAGCCCTTTACTCTAAAAACCATGATAATAATGAAGATTTTTTTATTCAAAATCATCTTGAAGGCATTAAGGTTTCATCTGCTTTAAAGTTTGTATATTTACTTGAAGCAAAAGCTGGAATTTACCCGCGTTTTGGTGGCCCAAAAGCTTGGGATATAGCCGCGGGAGATTTTTTAGTCAAACAAAATGGTGGAATTTTATACGATTTTGACAAAAAGGCCTTAAACTACAATAGTCCTGATTTTAAACTTCCAAGTTTTATAGCTTTTGCTAAGAATGAATTTAAATTAAAAGGTTTTTAGTGAGATTTTTTTTGGTGTTTTTGTGTTTTTTAAGTGCTATTTATGCCAATTCTTTTGCAAATAAAAAAATCATCAAATTACAAAACAATGATGATTTTAATATCATCAATCTTGATCAAGATATAAATTATGATAAACTCTCACACATTAACACCTTAGCTTTAGTGCCAAGCTATGAAAAAGAATATAATTTTTATTTTTCAAATTTAAAAATCGATGCTAAAAGCATGGCAAAAGACACACTAAAAGCATTAAGTGCTATTTTAAATGAGCAAAATAATTTTGCTTTACTTAGTCAAAAAGAAAATCAAACTTATATCAATAGTCAAAATATCTTACAAACAAATAAAAATTTCATCAATGCAAGTGAGTTTTTAGAATTTAATCGTTTCAAAAAGGCTGATTTTATTATTTTGCTAGATTTAAAAAGTATTCAAGCAAGCCAACAAAATTTCTTGCTTTTTTCCAATTTTGAAGTCAAAGCCGACATAGAATACAAACTTTTTAATGCCAAAACAAAAAAACTAAAAGATCATAAAATCCTTACTATCAATACTCAATTTAGCACAAATGATAAAAATAAATCTTATCAAGAATTAGTCCATGAAATAGCTAAAATTGTTTATGAAGATATTAAAAATACTATATAATTACCACTTCTTCTTCTAAAACAATCCCAAATTCTTCAAAAACTCTTTTTTTAGCAAGCTCTATCAAAAATAAAGCATCATCAAAACTAGCATGTTTTTTATTGATTAAAAAATTTGCATGTTCATTGCTAAACATCGCATCATTTTTGCTAAAACCTTTAAGATTAACTGCTTCTATCAACCTTCCTGCATGATCGTTTTTGGGATTTTTAAAAATAGAGCCAAAGCTAGCACCTTTTGGTTGATTTTTTCTTGCATTTTTTAAAAGCTCATCTTTAACTGGGTCAAATCCATATTCTAAAAAAAACTTCGCGCTAAACATCACTTCTTTAATAGGATTAAACCTATAAGCAAAAGCAATATTTTGTTTTAAAATTTCTTGATTAAAAGTGCAAATACTAATTAAATTTTTGCTAATATCCTCATCTTTTAATCCTGCATTCATTTTTAAAATACCGCCCAAAGTCCCTGGGATATTTTTTAAAAACTCAAAGCCTTTTAGGTTATTTTCTTTAGCAAAATGATACATTTTAAAAGATTTCACACTAGAGCCTATCTCTAAAAACATGCCTTTTTCATTTTGCTCTAAAATTTTAATATAATCAAAACTTTTCCCTAAAATTCCAAGTTTTTTGGGTTTTGGAGAGATTAAAAGATTATTTGCCCCACCTATTAAAAAACCATCAAATTCGCAAGGCTCTTCAAGTGTTTGCACTTCAAAGCTCTCACCTATACGCACAGAAGAATACTTAGAAAAATCAATAATCATCTAATAAAGCTTGGAATTTGATTTAAAATATTAGTTGTAAAATCAATCATAGAACTTATCATCCAAGGCATTAAAAATACTATTACCACAACAACAAGTAAAATTTTTGGCACAAAAGAAAGCGTGGCTTCGTTAATTTGCGTTACAGCTTGAAAAATACTTATAATAAGCCCTGCAATAAGCCCTGCTAAAAGCATAGGTAAAGAAAGCATAAGTGTGATTTTAAAAGTTTGTACACCCAAGGCTACTAAAGTACTTTCCATATTTTCTCCTTAAAATTTAAATTCTATCAAGAATTTCTAAATTCTTCATACTCACTAGGGATAAGATAATCTTTACTTTTTATTAACTTCTCATAAAATCCATGATTATATCCAAGCTCAAAAAGCTTATCTATGGCATTGTATTGTTTATCATTCATATTAATAGAGTTTTTATTTGCATATAAATTTAAATACACATCAAGTTTTTGTGCATCAACGCGTATTAAATTACGCTCTAAAAGCATGGAGGCTAAGATTTTTCTATTATGATCGGCTACTTCTACTGCTTTAATCAAATCTTTTTCAACCGCTATTGCATCACTAAGCGGTAAAGATCTTCTAAGGGCCATACCACCTAAAGGTAAAGGTAAATCATTTTTTGCTAATTCTTGCCAAATATCCCAAAGTTCAGCCTCAACACACAAACTAGAATCAAATTCTAAAATGCTCTCATGTATAAGCACTCCCGCATCAACTTCATCTTCTAAAACAGCCTTTTCAATCTCTAAAAAATTCTTATAAATTATTCTAGCTTGTGGATATTTTATGCGAAAGATTAAAGCATTAGTAGTGTGTGCTCCACTTAAAGCAACTTTAAAATTTGGCTTTAATTTTTTATTCTTTTTCTTAATAAGCTTTGGCCCATAACCCTCACCAAAACTCACAGCAGTTTTTAATAAAGCATATTCACTAGCTATTAAAGGATAAAGTGCAAAAGATATCGCACTAACATCGTATATATTTTCCAATGCAAGCTCATTTAAAGTTTGTATATCCAAGGCTGTATTTTCATACTCATAAGCATTTCCAACCCAACCAAATTTAATCGCCATATACATAAAAATATCATCAGCATCAGGAGAGTGCGCTACGCTAATTTTTTTATTCATTTTTTTCCTTAAAAATCTAAAAAAGTATTTTAGCAAAATTCAAAATAAAAACTTATATTAAATTTCTTTTTGATACAATTTT
Organism: Campylobacter sp. IFREMER_LSEM_CL1890; assembly: GCF_025772045.1. NCBI lineage: Bacteria > Pseudomonadati > Campylobacterota > Epsilonproteobacteria > Campylobacterales > Campylobacteraceae > Campylobacter > Campylobacter sp. IFREMER_LSEM_CL1890. Next base: position 136,873 of record NZ_JAKMRK010000003.1, read on the forward strand.
AAACATATTATAAAAGGATTAACAAGCATGGATGATAATAAAAGAAAATCACTTGATGCAGCCTTAAAAAGTCTTGATAAAACCTTTGGAAAAGGTACTATTTTAAGACTTGGCGATAAAGAAGTTGAAAAAATTGATTCTATTCCTACAGGTTCTGTTGGACTTGATTTAGCTTTAGGAATTGGTGGGGTTCCAAAAGGAAGAATTATAGAAATTTATGGACCTGAAAGTTCAGGTAAAACTACACTTACCTTACACATCATAGCAGAATGTCAAAAAAAAGGTGGAGTTTGTGCGTTTATTGATGCTGAACACGCTCTTGATGTAAGATATGCAAAAAATTTAGGTGTTGATACAGAAAATCTTTACATCTCTCAACCAGATTTTGGAGAACAAGCCTTAGAAATCGTTGAAACTATAGCAAGAAGTGGAGCCATTGATCTAATAGTGGTAGATAGCGTTGCTGCACTTACTCCAAAAGCAGAAATCGAAGGTGATATGGGAGATCAACATGTAGGTCTTCAAGCAAGATTAATGAGCCAAGCTTTAAGAAAATTAACTGGTATCGTTCATAAAATGAACACTACTGTAATTTTCATCAATCAAATTCGTATGAAAATAGGCATGATGGGCTATGGCACTCCTGAAACAACTACTGGCGGAAATGCTTTAAAATTTTATGCTTCAGTGCGTTTAGATGTAAGAAAAACAGCCACCTTAAAACAAAATGATGAGCCTATTGGAAACCGCGTTAAAGTAAAAGTGGCTAAAAACAAAGTAGCCCCTCCTTTTAAACAAGCTGAATTTGATGTGATGTTTGGTGAGGGTGTAAGTCGTGAAGGCGAGCTAATAGATTATGGTGTAAAACTTGATATTATTGATAAAAGTGGTGCATGGTTTTCTTACAAGGCTTCTAAACTTGGTCAAGGTAGAGAAAATGCTAAAGCCTTTTTAAAAGAAAATCCAGCTATTGCAGATGAAATTACTCAAGCTATACAAAACTCAATCGGTATAGATAGTATGATTTTGGGCGCAAAAGAAGACGATGAAGGAGAAGAATAATGTTGATTATTGAAGATTTAAGAGCTTTTGAAGTTTTAGATAGTAGAGGCAATCCTACCATTAAAGCTGAAATCATGCTAAGCGATGGCAGTGTGGGTAGTGCTATCGTTCCAAGTGGTGCAAGCACAGGAAAAAAAGAAGCTTTAGAATTAAGAGACAATGATGAGAGATTTGGCGGAAAAGGTGTTTTAAAAGCTATTGAAAACATCAATGGCACCATAGCTGAAAACATTATAGGGCTTGATGCGTTTAATCAAACTCAGCTAGATAATACTCTTTTAGAACTTGATGGGACGAAAAATTATTCCAACCTAGGAGCAAATGCAACTTTAGGAATTTCTATGGCAACAGCGCGCGCTGCTGCTAATGCACTAGGCGTACCTTTATATCGTTACTTAGGTGGAGCAAATGCAAGTGTATTACCTGTACCAATGTGCAATATCATCAATGGCGGTGCGCACGCAAACAATAGTGTAGATTTTCAAGAATTTATGATTATGCCTTTTGGTTTTTCAAGCTTTAAAGAAGGATTGAGATCAGTTTGTGAAATTTATGCAGTATTAAAAAAAGAATTAGCTAATCTAGGTCACTCTACTGCTTTAGGCGATGAGGGTGGTTTTGCACCAAATTTAGCAAACAACACTGAACCACTTGATCTTTTAATGACTTGTATTAAAAAAGCAGGCTATGAAAATAAAATCAAACTAGCGCTAGATGTAGCAAGTAGTGAGCTTTACAAAGATGGTAAATACCATTTAGAAGGTAAAGTTTTCTCAAGTGAAGACTTAATCGCGCGTTATGAAGAATTATGCGCTAAATATCCTATTTTTAGTATTGAAGATGGTTTAGCTGAAGATGATTATGAAGGCTGGATTAAACTCACTCAAAAGCTTGGTAATAAAATTCAACTTGTGGGTGATGATTTATTTGTAACTAATGAAGATATTTTAAGAGAAGGTATTATGAAAAATATGGCAAATGCTGTATTGATTAAGCCTAATCAAATTGGAACAATCACTCAAACTATGAGAACAGTAAGATTAGCTCATAGAAATAATTACAGATGTATTATGAGCCATAGAAGCGGGGAAAGCGAAGATGCTTTTATAGCTGATTTTGCAGTAGCGCTTAATACAGGACAAATCAAAACAGGAGCTCTAGCAAGAGGCGAAAGAACTGCTAAATACAATCGCTTATTAGAAATTGAACTTGATAATGATGAGTACTTAGGAGATAAACTCTGAGCGATTTATTAAAAGAGTATGATGAGCATTCTAAAAAGAAAGAGGCTCGTCATCATCTAATAAAAACTATTGCATTATCATTTGTAGCTATTATTGTTGCTATGTATTTTGGTAATATGTTTTTTGGCAAATCCTCTTTAGATGTTTTATTATCGCTTAAAGAGGAGCAAAAAATTTTAGAGAAAAACATAATAACCTTAAAAGCTAAAAATGCCCAAGCTCAAAAAGAATACTTACAGCTTTTAAGACTTAAAGGAGAAAATTCGCATGAGAATTAAATTTTTTTTACTATTTTTATTATCCTGTGTATTTTTAAATGCAAAAGATAATCCTTTTGACAATAACTCAGAACAACAAAACACCGAATTTGTAAAACTTAGTCCTTTTCAAAGACAGGATTTTACTTTTAATTCTGATGCAAGAATTTTAAAAAATATTACCATTACCTACATTAACCTTGATGGCTCTGAAGAGCAAACTACTCTAGATATATACAAAAGTATCAATTGGCATGACACTTACTCATTTATAAAAGCCAAAAGTCCAAATGCCACACCTATACTTGATGTTTCTGTTACTGTGCCACAAGAACAAGGGGTAAAAAACACTAAAACAGAAGAAAACAATACCACTTTAAATATTGAAACACCAATTTTTAGTGGAAATATTTATAATTTTATTTCTATTAGCTTTTATAACAATAAGATTAATATCAAAACCGAAGATAGAATGCTAAGACATTTATCTATAGGAGATCCAACTAAAATCATTATAGATTTTGCTAAAAAGCAAAATTTCAATACAAAAACTTTACAAGTTAATACTGCTCATGTTAGAAAAGTTGTATTTGGATCACATAAAGGATATTATCGTTTGGTAATTTATCTTGATGGAAAATATAGTTATAAATACTCTCAAGGTGAAAATTTACATACCTTTAACTATCGCTAAGAGTTTTTAAAAACTCTTAAGCAAATCTGTGATCATAAATAATCATTTGAAATCTTTGAGCTATCATTTTAGCTCTTTCTATAATAATACTTCTTGGTTCATCTTCAAAAACTTCTTGCAAACTCTCATCAAACAGATTAAGCCAAACATCAAAAAATTCTCTTGGAAACGAAGGTAGTTCATGATGAGCTCTCAAAGGAGAACCGCTATAACTTGGATCACCTAAAAACATCCCTGCCCAAAAACTTGCTATTTTTTCTTTGTGTTTTTTCCAACTCTCATCATCTATACCAATTTTTTCATTAAAAATAGGCCCTAAATCCTTGTCTATTCTAACTTTTGCATAAAAAACATCCATAAGTTTTTTTATACCATCATGATTAATAGTATCAAATTTCATGTTTTTCCTTAAAAAATAATTTTGGCTTATTGTATTAAATTTAGAAATTAAAAATATAAACAAAAGTCAATTTTTAGTATAATCATAAAAACAAATTTAAAGAAAAAATATGACTTATACTATTTTACCACCCAATCAATTCTTGGATAATTATATTTTAAATATACAATTACACCAATTAGCAAATATTTCCAAAAATGCTTATAAATTTTGGAAAAATGTTCAGGCAGCACGCTATCAAGGCACAAGAGTGGTATTTTTACATAAAAAAAGTATTTTACAAAAGCACCAACATCTTATACAAAAATGTGAAAATCTAAGTGGCTTTGTATTAGCAAGTGCCTTTTGCTCATTTACTACTTTAGCTCCATCACATTTGGTAGAAAAAAACAATTCTCAAATTTATAAAATCTTAGATATAAAAGAAGTTTGTGGGGTTAAATTTGTAAATTTAAAGGCATTTTACGATTTTTTAAATTTAGATTATAATTATAATATTTATATCGAAAAATGCCATTTTTTCAGTCCTACTCCTTTGGAAAAACGCATTAAAATCACTGAGAGTATGTGCGTTGGGTATTACTAAGATATTTAAATATCAAAGCACAAGCAAGCGAAATTATAGCCATAGCAAACATATAAAATCCTAAAGAAAAACGAGCAATATTTTCTAAATTTCCCAAAGCAATAGTGTGTAAAAATAAAGCAAGTTGTGGAGTAAACCCACCAGCTATTGCATAAGCTATATTATAAGAAAAACTAAGCCCTGAAAATTTAATCTTAGCATCAAATACCTCACTCATCATCAAAGGACAAAAATTCATCACTCCGGTAAAAAAGCAAGCGCTTAAATAGTACACACTCACTAAATTAAAATCAGGTGTTTTAGTATAAAGAGCGTTAAAATAAAATAAACAAGTTAAGAAAAATCCTAGCGAAAAAATCATACAAGCTTTTACTATACCTATTTTATCAGCCAAAATTCCACTTAATATACAACCAATTACAAGCAAAACTATACCAAACATTTGTATGTAAGTTTGAAAGCTTGCATCAATATTTAACATTTTTGCCATAAAAGAAGGTATAGTTAAAATCATCACAACAATACAAGCCGTCAAAACCCAAGTTATCAACATAGAAAGTACAACGCCCAGCTTAGCTTTTTTAAATACTTCTTTTAGAGGGAATTTTTCTAAAGCCTTATCTTTTTTCATTTGTTCAAAAACAGGTGTTTCTTGTAAAAATTTACGCAAATAAGCAGAAATAATCCCAAAAATTCCTCCTAAGAAAAATGGAATTCTCCAGGCCCATTCATAAAGTTCTTCTTGTGTAAAAAACTTATTCATCATTAAAAATACAAAACTTCCAAGCAAAATTCCACCTACTACAGAAGCTGTTAAAAATCCAAGATAAGTGCGTTTTTGTCCATTTGGAGCATGCTCAAAAACAAAAACCCAAGCACCAGGTAATTCCCCACCTATAGCTATACCTTGACAAATCCTTACAAATATTAAAAATACTATACATAAATATCCTATGCTTTCATAAGTAGGTATAAAAGCAAGCATAAAAGTTGGCACAACCATCAGTAAAATACTAAGCATAAACATTTTTTTACGACCAAATTTATCGCCAAAATGTGCCATGATTATACCACCAAGTGGTCTAGCTAAATATCCTGCGGCAAAAATTCCATAAGTATTAAACATTTTCCAAAATGGACTTAAATCTTCAGGAAAAAAATTTTTAGAAATATAACTTGCAAAAAATACAAAAATGATAAAATCGTAAAATTCTAAAGTCCCTCCCAAAGAAGAAAGACTCAAAACTTTTATGTCTTTTTTAGTAAGATTTTTACCCACGATTAATCCATCTCATAAGTATCATCATCACTATAATCATCATCGTATTCATAATCATCATCATCATAATTATATGATCTTTGATTATTTGCATAAGTATCATCATCTGCTTCATCATACATTTCATCATCATAATTTTCAAATTCTTCATCATCATAAGCCATTGCAAATCCTTTAAAATTTTTTAGTAGTATTTTAATATAAAAATATACATTTTGGTATAATTTTTCAAACTTTACTTAAGGAAAAATATGAATTTAACGCATTTAGATGAAAAAAATCACCCCAAAATGGTAGATGTAAGTCAAAAAGATATTACCCAAAGAGAAGCTTGTGCAAGCGGTAAAATATACATGAGTAAAGAAGCATTTGAAGCTATCATTGAAAACAAAGCTAAAAAAGGGCCTGTTTTACAAACTGCCATCACAGCAGCCATCATGGGAGCTAAACAAACTTCAAATCTTATCCCAATGTGTCATCCTTTAATGATCTCAAAAGTACAAACCCATATAGAAGAAAACAAAGAAGAATGTTCTTTTCAACTCTTTGTAACCGTAAAATGCGAAGGAAAAACAGGGGTTGAAATGGAAAGCTTAACAGCTGTTAGTATTGGGCTTTTAACTATTTATGATATGGTTAAAGCTATTGATAAAAGTATGCAAATTACTGATATAGTTTTAGAAAGCAAAGAAGGAGGAAAAAGTGGTAAATATCTGCGATCTTAAAAAAGAACCTATTATAAACTACCCTACTTTTTGGGATTATAAAGTCGTTTTTGAAGCTGAAGTTGATGCTTTAGAAATTTTCACTCAAATACTCAATGAAAGAGAATTTAAATATAAAATCTCAAATACTAGCAAACAAGGAACATATAAAAGTTATCTTTTAAGTGTTTATGTCGATAGTAAAGATGATCGTTTAAATATTTTTAATCAATTAAAAAGTAAAGCGAAATTTGTATTATAAAAAAGGAAAAATATGAAAAATTTAGCCATAATTTTTGAAAATTCTCTCTTAGCTTGTGAAAAAAATGAAATTCCAAACTTAATTAGTGAGCTTGTTTTTAATCTAAGTTATAAAAAAATTAGTTTTGAAAATACTAGCAATGAAGAGCTTTTTGCTATCTTTTCTAAAGTATTAGAAAAACTTGGACTTATAAATGAAGAAAATATTTCCAAAATAATCCAAGGTATTATTAAAGCTAGAGTTGAAGAAGATAAAAAAGCATTTTTTGTTTATATTAACGAATATGGCAAATTAAAAGTAAAAATAGAAGAACAAAAAAACACCATTAAACATAAAATTTGCGATAACTTTTTTGATTTAGAAAAGACTTTAAAAGATTTAAATTTAAATGAATTTAATATAAGTATCAATGATGCAATGCTTTATGATATAGAAATACTAGGCCTTTTAAAAGAAACTGCCGAGAGTGCTTTTATCACAACTTTAGAAAAAGGTGAAAACATAGAACTTACATCTTGTGAAATCGCTAAAAACCTTGTATTTAATGCAATTTGTGAAGGAAGCTTTGAAAAAGAAAGAATTTTAAAAATATCCCAAGTAGTTTTAAATGCTGCTTTTGAACTTGCTAACGAATCAAAGGCTTTTGCTTATGATTTATGTATAGGAAGTATTTATGGGACACAAGAAGGAATTTCTTTGGCGATTGAAAAATTTAAATCAAGCTTTGCATATAGCGCTTTAGAACATGATTTAAAAAATAAAGAAAAAGAGCTTATAGACATAGAGCAAGAATTTATCCAAATGCTTAAAAAAATATCATTAGAATTTAATAATCCCGTAAAAGATATACTTAAAGATTTATTAGAAAATAAATTTGACACTTTATTTGCCAAATTTAAACGCTTAATACAAGAAAACAGAGAGCAAATTCTTATCAAAATTAATGAAATTAAACAAAATCCAAAAATTGATGATTTTAGCAAGCTAGCACAAAGCAAACTCAATATCTTAGCTAAAGAGTTAAATGAACTCGAAAAACTTGCAAGCCATAAATATAAAAATTTAGATAAAAACAATGCAAAAGAATTGGGAGTGAGATTGTGGGAAAAAGCTAAAAAATTAATTAAAAAAAATATTAATTGATAATTAATTTTTAAAAATTAAAATTACAAAAATAAAATACGGAGGAAATTATGTTTAACACTTTGAAAGTTAAATTGTCTTTAATGGCAAATTTTTTCACTGCACTAAGTTTGATTATTTTAGGTGTGTTAAGTTTTTATTTTACCAAAACATACCTTTATGATAATGAGCTAAAAAGGCAAAACGATATTTTACAAGTTGCTCGAACTTCTTTAGAAACATTTCGAAAGCACAATAGTGATTTAATTTTAAATTTGGAAAAAACAATTTTGGAATTTCCATATGAAAAATTAAATTCCGAACAAGCTTTGATAGATAATGTTGGCTCTATTTTAAAATCATATAGAAAAGCTTCTGGAGTTTTATCTGCTTTTATAAGTTTAGATAATGGAGAAAATCTTGTAAGTAATGATACTAGTGATAAAAATAATAAAAATATCGAAATTTATGGACAAAATATCAACTATGATGCTAGAACTAGACCATGGTATATTGGAGCCAAAGAAAATAAAGATATTTTCATCACTTCTCCTTATATTGATAAAGCAACAAATCAATATGTAATAACATATACTAAATCTATATATAAAAATGGTAATTTTGTAGGAATTATTGGGGTTGATATTCCAGTAAAAGAGCTTCAAGAAAATTTTGAAAATATGCCTGGTAATAGCTTTTTATTTGATGAAAATGGAAAGATATTTGTTGCTAAAAACAAACAGTTATTAGATCCATCGGTAGATCATGGACCGGTATTAAATGCACACAAACAAAATGGTGATTATTCTTTCTTTGAATATGGATTAAAAGGAAAAGAAAGACTAGGTATATGTGCTAAAATATCTTCTTACCTTGTTTGTAGCACCGAAAGTGCTGATGTTATAAATGAGCCTATTTTCAAAACAGCAACAATACAAACAATTGTTGTAAGTATCATGGTTGCCTTAAGTGTTATCATACTCTAC
>NZ_JAKMRK010000030.1:0-1981 GCF_025772045.1 Campylobacter sp. IFREMER_LSEM_CL1890
ATAAACCTATTGACCCAGTAGAACCACCAATTGATAATAAACCTGATGATTCTTTAGCATTTGAACAAAGTTCTACTTTTAATTCTATAGGTAATGAAACTTTAAATGAAGAAGAAGAAACTGAAGAAATAGATGAAACTTCTTTAATTCAAAAAAGTAAAACTTGCATAGTCAGTGATAATTATAAAACTATGAATCCTTGTGTAGTTGGGGGATTATAATCTACAGCTTTGATGCATAAAAAATTAAACACTAAACACTAGGATTTATCCTAGTGTATATAATGAGTATATTAATGAATATACTCATATTAAAAATATTTTAATTAATCAATATAAATATTGAAAAACAAAAACTTAAAATTAAAATACATCATTAAAAGGAAAAAATAAGTATGAAAAAACTTTTACTTAGCACTATAGCAATTAGCTCTTTAGTCTATGCTAATAATGGAAGTATTATCATAGCTAAAAATGATATAGAAAAGGTTATAGAATTATCTCCTGATAGAAACCTCCCTCAAAACAAAGCTATCAAAGAAAATCTAAAAACCAAAGATGATTATAAAAAAACTCAAGAAGCTAAAAAAGACTTTGAAGAAAAAAAGAAAGAATTAAAAGAAAAATTTAATCAAGAAGATAAAACTAATGAGGAAGCTAACAATCAAACTAATAATAACACTACCAACCCAAATAACCAAACTAACACTAATACAAACAATGACAAAGCTAACACTAACTCTAGTATAAATAATCAAACAAACAATAATTTTAATTCAACTAATAATAGCTTTAATACCAATAATGCTTCAAACAATCATAGTTTTAATAACAACACTACCAAATTAAACAATCAAACCAATACCAACAATAATACAAGTAATCCAAATAATCAAACAAACAATAGTTCTAACACTAACTCTACTAACTCAAGTAATCAAACTAATACTACCACCACTAAAGAAGTAATAACCAAATACAAATTCATCATCACTAATGAAAACACTAGCTTTGAAAAGCTAGGTATTAAAGAAGAAGATTTACAAATACTCATTAGTGAGTTTAGCACTAGAAAATTTAGTTTGCAAGATTTACAAGATATATCTAATATTATTGCTTATTATTTCCAAGTTAATGGCTATCCTGCTGCAACAGCTTATGTACCCCAACAAGAATTTGAAGATAGTGTACAAATAAACATAGCCTTAGGAACATTAGGTAAGTATATAATAAAGAATAAAACTACTATAAAAGATTATTTTATTGAAAGTAAGCTTAATGAAAGAATCAAAGGTAAAATCATCTCTACTAAATTAATAGAAGATAGTGTGTATAAAGTCAATGAAATGTATGGCATTCAAACCCTAGCAGGCTTACAAGCAGGAGAGAATGTAGGAGAAACTGATATAGTTATAGAAGTAGTTCCTGATACTAAGGCTAATGTATTATTATATGCTGATAATTATGGTATTAAAAGTGCAGGGGATATTAGAGCTGGTATTAGTATGGGATTTAATTCTATACTTAATATGGGAGATTATTATAATTTTTACTTACAATCAAGCAATGAAAAACAAATTAACTATGGGGCTAGTTATACTTTCTTTTTAGGAAATTTAAAAATTACTCCAAGTATATCTCAAGGCTCTTATTCTTTAGGTGGAGATTATCAAGAAGTTGGCTTTAGCGGTACTTCTAGAAATTTCGGTATAGACTTTTCTTATCCTGTATGGATTAATACTAATTCATCTTTATACTTTACTTCTAGTATTTATCATAAGATATTAAAAGATGAACCTTTTTCAAACATATTTGAAGATTATAGTATTAATAAACATTCTAATGTGGGTAGTATGGGTTTAGAAGGTTTATTTAGAGGATTTGAGAATAATACCTTAAGTTATAGTGCTAAGATAAGCATAGGTAAGGTTAATGATGATGGTACTACTATGTTTGGAAGTACATCTAAAAGTGGAGGCAAA
>NZ_JAKMRK010000031.1:0-1807 GCF_025772045.1 Campylobacter sp. IFREMER_LSEM_CL1890
TTCTTATAAAGTAAGTTTTTGGAAAACATTAGATAAAACCATAGATTATGACTCAGATTATGTGTTAAAAGTAAGCGGTTTATTACCAAATTCAACCATTGATAAAATCAGTGGAAGTAAAGGAGTAAAAGCTAAAAAAGAAAGCTTTAATGTTAATGATAAGGGTGAAGCTACTTTAGAATTTAGTGGTATTAGTGATCCTAGTGTTAAAGAACTTACTATTAAGTTTAGTTATATGAAATCAGTTATTACTAAGACTGAAATAACTGCAGATAAAATTAATCTTTATCAAAGAAAATTGAATTTAGAACTTGATAAAGAAACACTTTATACTCAAGAAGGAGAGGTAGTACACGCTGTATTAAAAGGTGGAAAAACAGGTTCTAAAGTAGAATGGAGTTTAAGCGGGGATGCTACTTTAAGTAATCAAGAAGCAACATTTAATGCTAGTGGTGAAGCTAAAGCAACTATTACTTCCAAGGCTCCGTTTGAGAATGATATTATGTTAAAAGTCAATGCTTTGGGTAGTTCTTTTACAAAAAGTATTAAGTATAATAGAAAAATTTATACTCCTGAAGTAGAATATCCTTCATATGATCCAAGTTGGCTCCCTTTTGATACTTTAAAAAATACCATAGATTATGACTCAGATTATGTGTTAAAAGTAAGTGGTTTATTACCAAATTCAACCATTGATAAAATCAGTGGAAGTAAAGGAGTAAAAGCTAAAAAAGAAAGCTTTAATGTTAATGATAAGGGTGAAGCTACTTTAGAATTTAGTGGTATTAGTGATTATAGTGTTAAAGAACTTACTATTAAGTTTAGTTATATGAAAACAGGAGTAAGCAAAGCAGAGTTCACCGCAGATAAAATTAAGCTTTATCAAAGAGAATTAAAATTTGAAGGAGATAGGACAATATACACAGAAGAAAATACACAAGCTAATATCACATTAAAAGGTGGCAAAAAAGGTGCTAAAGTAGAATGGAGTTTAAAAGATGGTGATGCTACTTTAGGCAGTCATGATACAACTTTTAATCGTAGTGGATATGCATATGCAACTATTACTTCTAAGGCTCCGTTTAAAGCTAACCCTGTAATTAGTGTAGAAACTATCGGACAAAGTGTTAGTACTACTATTGCATATGTAGATAAAGAATATATCCCTAGTATTGTTTATCCTAATTATAAAGGTCATGAAAAAACAGTAAACTTAAACCAAGATTTTAATCTTGAGGTAAGCAATTTAATTCCAAATACGGAAATTGAAATTTATCATAATTTCTTGTCTATAGCTCAGCCAAAACAAGATCATGTTAAAGTAAATTCTAGCGGTAAGGCTACTTTGGAATTTTATGGAGTTTGGACATCAAAAACAGATAAATTCAATATCAAATTTAAGTATATGAAAACAAAAAACAAATCAGCGGATTTTTCAACAGATTGGATTTATGTATACAAACAAGACATTAAACTTGTTTTGGATATTGACAAAGATTCTTTCTTAAAAAGAGAAGGAGAAGAGGCACACGCAATATTAAAAGCTGGTAAAGCTAATGAAAAAGTAGAATGGAGTTTAAGTGGGGATGCTACTTTAACTAAATCTGATAAAGTATTTAATGCTAGCGGTGAAGCTAAAGCAACTATTACTTCCAAAGCTCCATTTAAAGATAACCCTATCATTAGTGTAAATACCCTAGGTCAAAGATTAAGTCAAACTATAACTTATAGTGGAGAAACTACTCTTGTTTTAGATATAGATAAGAATTCCTTAAATGCTCAAGAAGGAGAAGAGGCACACGCAATA
>NZ_JAKMRK010000032.1:0-1703 GCF_025772045.1 Campylobacter sp. IFREMER_LSEM_CL1890
TTTTTAAAAAATTCCAAAACTTTAAGTCATTTTGCTAAAGCTTATAGGGGTAAAATACTAAGAGTATTAGCAAGTAAAAATATACATAATAAAGAAGCTTTGCTTAAAAATCTACCTAATGATTTAAAAATAAAAGAAATTAAGATACAAGGATTAAAAGAAGAGATAATTTTAGATATAGTAAGCTAAGCCTTTTGGCTTAGCTTTTATGATTAGAATTTGTATAGAGCTTCAAGTCTGATATATTGATCTTTAGTATCATCTGTGTTAGCTTGGTTGAAATCTTCTGTTAAGTAAGAATAGAAGCCGCTAAATGTAAGTTTTGGACTATATGCATAAGATACTCTTGCAATATATTCATTTTTATCTATATCATGGCCAACTTGTTCAGATTTACCACCGATATAATCAAATCCTACTCTAACAGTTTCAGCAAAAGTATAACCTAAACCTGCAAAATAGAAGAAGTTTTCACCTGTACTACCTCTTAAATCACTACCTTCAGAATAGAAAATTTGCTCACCTGGAGCGATTACTCTACCTTTATCTTCTAAAACTACTAAGCTAGCTTTGTCTTTTTCACCATAACCAACGATACCTGCTTGGAAATCAAAAGCAGAAATTTGTCCTTGTAATTGAGCAGCGTAGAAATTGCTATTATCTAGACCTAATTTTTCTTTATCACTATCTAAGCTATTTCCTAAGTATTGAGCTTGGATTTTGAAGTTAGCCATATCATTGAATGCAAATTTATAGCTAGCATCTACTGCATATAAAAATGCCCAATTGTTTGAATAAGCAGCCCATACTTGGAAAGCAAATGGATCAAAATCACCTAATACAGCAGCACCATATAAAGAAGTATCAGCAATACCTAAACCTGTAAAATCTCCATCGCTTGTAACATTGAAGCTATCAAACCAATAACCAGCAAAAGTTAAACCCTCGATAGAATTATTAAGAATTTTAGCTCCTGTTCCTACTGCATCATCAGTCCAAATAGAACCAACTTCCATTTTACCAAAGATTACATTTGTAGCATAAGCTTCATTAGTATATTCTAAGTAAGCTTGTTGAACTGCAAAAGTACTATCAGTATCAGTTTCAGCTTTAGCATTTGGGCTATTAAAACCAAGTTCACTTGTGCTATATTGGAATTGAACAAAAGCTTTGAAGTTATCATCTAAAGCTGCTTTGAAATTTAATTGAGATTTAAATTTATGCTTGTTTTCTTTAGAGCTGTTGTAACCATCTACAGTTCCTGTTGCCATTTTAGGTGTTCCATTTGGATTTACGCCAACTTGAACAGGTCTATTTCCAACATCTCTTCTATCAGATTCAAATCTATATCTGAACATTCCTGATACATCAACATCTTTTATAGCTTCTTCAAGTGAAACAGCATTAGCTGCTGAAAAAGCACCTGCAGCTAAAGCTGCTACTAAACTAAGTTTAACTAGTTTCATGAGAATTCTCCTTATTAAAATTAAAACTATGGCTTGTATTATAGCATAGTTTTATATAAGAATTCTTAAAGTAAATAAAAACGATAAAAATATATTATAGGGTTGTATTTATAGATTGAATTATCTTTAAAGATCTAGTTTGAAACTAGATCTTTAAAAACTAAGGAGTTATCTATGAATGTTTGCTTTTACAAGTGTAATTATGCTCTTTGATAGTTAATGTTTGGAAACTGAGGG
>NZ_JAKMRK010000033.1:0-1433 GCF_025772045.1 Campylobacter sp. IFREMER_LSEM_CL1890
ATTTAAAAATAGCAAACGACAGCGCTATAGTTGCAGACAATGTCAATCAAATAGCTAATGATATCTTAGAAGATGCTAGGAAGAAAAAATTCTAAATAAGTTAAACCCTTAATGGGTTTAACTTTGATACTCTATTAAATCTACATTTTACATTCAAGTCCACTATTAGAAATACCAAACAAATATTAATTAATTAATTGAAAAATAATTATACTTAAGATAAAATATATCTTAATAATTTAAACATATAAATTAAAGGAGATATATTGTTTTCAAATTTAAAAATAGGGACCAAAATAGTTGCTGTTGTAATTGCAATTATAGTCTTAGGTATTGGAATTTTAGCAAGTGTAATTGCTATGCAATCTTCAAATATCTTACACACTGAAGCAGATAAATTACTTCAAACAAGTGCTTTTAGATATGCAAATATCGTCCGTGGAGCAACAGAAAGTGTACATTCAACACTAATGGGTGCAGAAAACACCATTGATAGCATCATCGCAGAACAAGACACAATAGAAGAACGCAGAATTAAAAATATTTTAGAAGGAGCTTTAGATTCTAATGGCTGGATAGCATATATTTATGTGCATATTCTTGATACTTCCAAATATAATGACATTAACCCTAAACTTTTAACACAATCAAATAAATTTTTAATGCTACTGCACGACACTTCTTTAAGAGAAAAAGGTGGTGTACAATTAGTCCAAGCAGAAGATGTTATTTTAAATCAGCAAAGCGTTGAAAATGCAATAAAAAATAGAAAAGAATCAATAGGCCGACCTCAAAATTTTACCATCAACAATGAAGAAATTCTAGCTTATAATATTGCTGTGCCTATAGTAAGAAAAGGAGAAATCATAGGGGTTATAGGGGCTTTAGGAAGTTTAACACAACTTCAACATGAGCTTACAAATCCTGAAAGAAGTGTTTTTAAAGACGATCAAAGATTATTATTAGGCAAAAATGGTCTAATAGCAGTTAGCCCTGCAACCGAATTTATAGGCAAAAATATTACTCAAATCAACCCGCATCCTAGTGCGAATTTATTAATTGATTTACAAAAAAATCAAACTAATACTCTATTTGACTTCACACCAGCTTCTACAGGAAATGCAAATAGAGCAGCGATAGCAAACTTTGATGTATGGGATGGTGCTGATGATTATTGGTCTATTGTGACTATGGCTCCAGTTGGCTCGATACAAATGCCTATAGAAAAATTAATAGCAACTATAATTATAGTATCTCTTTTCGTAGTTTTAGCTATTGCTTTAATAGTATTTGTATACATAAACAAAGCGGTAAGCTCAAGAATTGTTAATTTACAAAACAACCTACTACACTTTTTTAAATTTATCAATCATGAAACCAAAGATACTATTTTAAGTAAAGATACTAAAAGCAATGATGAGTTAAGTATCATG
>NZ_JAKMRK010000034.1:0-1080 GCF_025772045.1 Campylobacter sp. IFREMER_LSEM_CL1890
TTGATTGGATGTGATTGTTATTTTTTATAATTTTTTTATTAAAAAATAGTTTTTTTATATTTAAATAATGCATTTTTTTATTAAAAATAATACAAGATAATTTTTCCCTTAAAATTTACAATTTTTAAACAAGGATAATTCATTATGAAAAACATTACAAGAAGTTTAACGGGAAAATTAACTTTTTTTGTTTTTTTAGCAATTATAGCTATTTTATTTATAGCAAATGCATTTAATTATGCTGAAGTAAAGCATGATGTTCAAAAACTCATCAATGATATACAAGTTAAAACAATGCAAGATGTTTTAAAGAATTTTGATGACTACACTGCTTCAAGAAGCGATGCTATTAGATCTGTCGCCTCTGAATTGCAAAAAAATCCTAATGCGAGTTTAGAAGAAATTTACACTATGGTTAAAGTTGCAAAAGAAGCTAGTCGTTTTGATGTGCTATATGTAGGACTTGCATACAATGGTGCAATGATTAGATCAAATGGAAACCATCAAATGCCATCTGATGGCTATGATCCTAGAACAAGAAGTTGGTACACAAGTGTTGCTTCTGGAGAAAACAAAGTTGTAATATCAAAGCCTTATATTGCCCCTAGCTTAAAAGCTCCTTCTTTATCTTTTTCATATCCTATAGTTGTTAATGGTAAATTTATAGGTGCAGTAGGTGGAAATTATGATTTAAATACTTTTTCAGATAATGTATTATCAATGGGAAGGTCACAAAGCGGATATACTGTGGTTTTAGATAATGATGGAACTATACTTTTTCATGAATCTTCTGAGGCATTATTAACAAAAAATGAATTAAGTCAAAATATAGTAAAATCATATCTTTCAACACCTGAAGGAAAATCAGGACTTCTTTCAAGCTCACCAATGTTAATTGAAGATGGAAATGCTCCTCGCAAGGCTGTGATTTGTCAGAAATCTTCAACAGGATATAATGTTTGTGTGATTGCAGATGAAAAAATCTATAAAGACCCGGTAAATAAAGCTTTAATACAACAAATCATTATTGGTGTTATAAGCTTGGTAATTGCTCTTGTAATTATAAGATTTATGATTAAT
>NZ_JAKMRK010000035.1:0-981 GCF_025772045.1 Campylobacter sp. IFREMER_LSEM_CL1890
CCAATTCGTCCAAGAACAGATAAAAATATTATTCCATTTGATACAGGAGCAACTATAGAGCTATATGGACTAATTCCAAACTCTAGTGTAGATGTTCAACCAGATCAGTATCTTGGTTATACTAATTTTGTAAATAAAGGCACGCTTCATACTGATGATAAAGGTTCAGTTTATTTAAATTTTAAACCTATTGGAAAAGTTACTGAACACACCGGTAGAATTTTTAGTCTTAAAGTGAAATATAAAGAATGGGATGGAGCTGATCATGAGGCAATTGTAGGAAGTATTGAGGTGCAAAAACGCATTCATGCAATATATGATACTTGGAAAGATCCTGCTTCATGCTACACCAGTGCAACTTTAACATTAACCGATGGAATTGCAGGAGAAAAAGTTGATTTTTCTGGAACCAAACTTAATGTTGGTATTGGTCAAACTCCGCCAATTATACAAAGATGGGATAAAGAATTTGATAATTCCGGTGAAGCAAAAGTTGTAATATCAACTACATGGTGCACTAAACCATTGACCGATACTCCTACTTTTACAATGAGATTTAATACTTTAGGTGTAAATGTCACAGAAACACGAGCGGTTACTTTTGGTGGTGGAGATCATGAAAGATTTTATTAGTCGGATATATAGGCACATTTTATAATGTTGTGGAAAAAGAAAGAAATATATGCCACTGTATAATTTTGCACAATTTCTATCTCTGTTAGCTCAGCTTTCAGAGGTAGATATTAAAACTCTTATGGAATATAAAGATTTATTGTTAAAAGCGTTATCACCTTTAAACGAAGTAAAAAGATTTAATGCAAAAGAATGTATGCAACTTATTAATACTCTTGAAGAAACTTTTTTAGATAAACTTCAAATAGAAGAAAGCAAAAAGAAAGAAATTTGCAAAAATATCATCAAAATACTAAAAAATCATTGGAAAATGTTTTTTTGAAAATCAAGTTGTAATGCAAAATAAAT
>NZ_JAKMRK010000036.1:0-603 GCF_025772045.1 Campylobacter sp. IFREMER_LSEM_CL1890
TAATCCTGTAATTAGTGTAAATGCTATGGGTAAAAATTTAAGTAAAACTATTACTTATGATGTTAGAAAATTTGATCCTATATTTGTATATCCAAGCTTTAAAAGTGAGTTAAATACCATAGATTATAAGAGTGATTTTAAAATTACTGTTAGTGGTTTATTAGCTGATAGTGCTGTAAAAGTATTAAAAGATGAAAAAGTTACTCCTAAAAAAGAAAGCTTTAATGTTAATGATAAGGGTGAAGCTACTTTAGAATTTAGTGGCATTAGTGATTATAGTATTAAAGATTTCAAGATTAGTATTGAATATTTAAAACAAGGAGATATAAAAGATACTAAGACAAGTGATACTATCAAACTCCACCAATACACCCCAAGCATTAGTTTTAGTAAAGATAAAATCCATGCTTATGAAAGTGAAAACATCAAAGCTTTAAAAGATCCAAAACTTGATCATGTTGATGTAACTATAAAAGGTGGTAAGCCTAATGAAAAAATAGAATGGAGTTTAAGTGGAGACGCTACTTTAGGTAATCAAGAAGCAACATTTAATGCTAGTGGTGAAGCTAAGGCAGTTATTACTTCTAAGGCTCCATTTAAAGC
>NZ_JAKMRK010000037.1:0-600 GCF_025772045.1 Campylobacter sp. IFREMER_LSEM_CL1890
AGCATTTAATGCAAGTAGGTTAATTTGATCAGCAATATCACCTATTATAGAAGTAACATTTTTAATCTCTTCACTTTGAGCAATAACTTCACTAGTTTTATGAGATACATTTTGCATAGAAGAAGTAATCTCTTCTAATGCTGCTGCTGTTTCTTCTAAAGAAGAAGCTTGAGAAGATGAAGAATCTGTTAAGTCTTTAACAGCACTTTGTAATTTACCACTCTCATCTGCTAATAAAGAAGCAAATTCAGATGATTGTCTTAGCATAGCTACTATTTCTTGACCTAATACATTAGTAGTTACTTCAACTCCACCTTTAGCATTTTTAACTTCAGTAGTAAAGTCTAATGCCTTATAGCTATCAAATACTCTATTGATTTCATTCATATTAGAACCAACTTTTGCTTGTAATACATCAAGCATATCATTTAATACATTTTTTAATTCTATTAATTGAGGATTAGCAGGAATTGCTGTTATTCTTGCTGTTAGATTACCACCTTCTATTTCTTTAGCTGTATCAACTGATTGTTCTACTGCTTTAGCATCTTGTTCTAATGCATTTTTAGTTTTAGTGATGTTTTCATTGATGGCTTTGGC
>NZ_JAKMRK010000038.1:0-583 GCF_025772045.1 Campylobacter sp. IFREMER_LSEM_CL1890
ATGACAACTCATATCAATGATTTTTTACAAGAAAGTGTTGCTAAATTTGGAAGTAAAAATGCTTTTGTTGAGTTTAATGGTAGAAGTATAAGCTATAAAGAATTTGATGATTTAAGTAAAAAAATAGCAAGTAAAATTCTTTCTAAACTTCCTACTAAAAGTACACAAGATCCTGTATTAATCATACTTCCTAAAGGGATTGATTGTTTGCTTTCTTTTTTTGGTGTAGCAAAAAGTGGAAATTTTTATACACTTTTAGATGAAAAAAGCCCTAAAGAGCGTGTAGAAAAAGTTATAGAAGTTTTGAAACCAAAGCTTTTAATTACTTCTAAAAAATTAAATTTAGATTTTAGTCTTGATACCATTTTCACAGAAGATTTTGAAAGCTTTGTTATAAATGAAAATGCTTTAGAAAAAGCTTTAAACGATCACATAGATACTAATTTACTTTATGTCTTTTTTACAAGCGGAAGCACAGGAACTCCAAAAGGAGTAAGTATAAGCCATAAAAGTGTGATTGATTATACTTTTTGGGTATGTGAAACTTTTAAGCTAAGCCATGAAGATATACTTGCTAATCAAG
>NZ_JAKMRK010000039.1:0-563 GCF_025772045.1 Campylobacter sp. IFREMER_LSEM_CL1890
CAATTTAGCGATGATGAGCTTTTACCTATAGGAAAAGCTTGTAAAAATACCCAACTTTTAGTATTTGATGAGAATTTAAATTTAATTACTCCAAGTCAAGTGGGAATTAAAGGCGAGCTTTATGTAAGAGGAACTTGTCTTTCTTTAGGCTATTACAACGATAAGGAAAAAACAAAGCAAGCTTTTGTGCAAAATCCTTTGCATGATAATTACCTAGACTTGCTTTATAAAACAGGTGATGTGGTAGCTTATAATGAATTTGGCGAACTTTTATGTTATGGACGGATAGATCATCAAATCAAATATATGGGTCATCGCATAGAACTTGGAGAGATAGAAAGTATTATAAATTCTCATGAGAATGTAAGAAATTGTGCTTGTATTTTTAAAGAAGAAATTATTTGCTTTTATGAAAGTAAGGAAGAGTTAGATTTTAAAAACTTTTTAAAAGACAAACTCCCTGTTTACATGATACCTAAAAAATTTGTTAAAATAGAACAATTTACTTTAAATGCAAATGGGAAGATTGATAGGAAGGTTTTGAGTAAATTTGTTTAAGGATT